>JAEKLQ010000027.1 GCA_019509785.1 Fibrobacterota bacterium
AGGCCCCGCACTCCTGCGTTTCTTCGCCGGCGGGGCTGCGATGGATGTCGAGCCCGAAGGAATCCAGGATCTGCAATTCGTAGCGTCCTTGCAGGTAAACGCCGCTGTTACCCCTGGCCTGGCCGGTATTGTCCGGCATGAAGGGCTCGAGGAATTCCAGGTGCAACGTGAAGCTGCCGAAGGATCGGGTCGTCACCGCGCCCGTGGAGGCCGAACCTTGCGGCAACAAGAGGCCGCTGTCCAGGACGGCCGAACCCTTTTCGAAAGCGTCCAGGTTCTGGCCGTTGAAGAGCACCAGGGCGCCCGTCGTCGGCGCGGCGCCTAAGGTGGGGCTTTGCCGCTGCACCTTGGGCAGGAAGAAGGAATCGCCCTGGGGAGACTTGCCGTGTAGGCTGGAGCCGTCGGGGGAGAGGAGCCCGGAGTATCCTCCGGTGGTCGTGGCCGCGAAGGGAACGCCTTCGCTTCGCAGCGATCCGGATGCTTCGCTACGGCCTGCCATGTCCCAACCGGCGCCGGGCAGGCCTCCCGTCAGGAAGACCACGGTGAATTGGCCTTGGCCATTGGCCACCACCTGTACCCCCATGGGCGCGCCGCTGCTTCCCATCGGTCCGGCGTATTCCCCCTGGATCCAGACTTCCTCTCCCGCGTCGGCTGGGGAGGCGGGCGAGGCTTGGCAGCGGAGGGTCATGGCGGCGAGACCCAGCAGTATCCCGATCGAGAACGGCAGGCGCATACGGGAAAACTAGGTCGGGCGCCGGGCCTTGTCCAGCGAAGGTCGTGGCCGAAACCGGGAAACGTGCCAGCCGCCCTCAGGTCGGTTAAATTCAGTAGATGGAACATACGGTAGCCGCATCGATCACGGAATCCTCCGAATTCATCCAGCCCGGCGATCTCAACAGCCTGGGTTTTCTCTTCGGCGGGAAGCTGGTTTCCTGGATGGATAAGGTGGGCGCCATCAGCGCCATCAAGCACGTGCTCGGGACCGTGGTGACCGTTTCCATCGATAACCTCATCTTCAAGAAGCCGGTGACGAACGGATCCATCCTGACCATCCGCGCCTCGGTGAACCGGGCCTTCGCCCATTCGATGGAAGTGGGCGTCGTCGCCACCACCCTGGCGCCGGGCCATGAGGCTCCCGAGCACGTGTGCACGGCCTATTTCACCTTCGTGGCGCTGGACAAGGACGGTAAGCCCAAGGCCATCGCGCCGATCATCCCCGAATCCGAAAAGGAAAAACGGCGTTACGATCAGGCCCTGATTCGGAGGAACCACCGCTTGAGCCTGGCGGAACAACTGGGCAAGACATGATCAAGATCGCCATCGCGCAGATGCAGGTCTTCCCCGGTGATCCGGCGCGTAACGGGGCCCGCATGCTGGAACTACTGGACGGGGCCCGGGGCCTGGGCGCGCACTTGATCGCTTTTCCCGAGATGTGCCTCCCCGGATACCTGCTGGGGGACATGTGGGAGCGGCCCGCTTTCCTGAGGGAATGCGAAAGCTGGGCGGCACGTATCGTGGCCGCTACGGGTCCGGGCGGCCCGGGCGAAGGCTTGGCCGCCGTGTTCGGCACCGTGATCCCCGAATGGGGCCGGAAGGGGGAGGACGGCCGTCCCCGCAAATACAACGGTTATATCGCCGCCCAGGATGGGGTGGCCGCCATGCATCCCGGCCTCGGGCGTCCCTATGGGATCAAAACCCTGCTGCCCAACTACCGCGAGTTCGAAGAGCCCCGCCATTTCCAGGACGCGCGCAAGCTGGCCCTGGAAACCGGGCGCCCGCTGGAATCCCTCCTGGAGCCCATCCCCATGCGCCTGGGCGGCCGTTCCGTGCGGGCCGGGATCCTCTTATGCGAGGACGCCTGGGAGGATGATTATGCCCAGAAGCCTTTGGCCATCCTGGGATCGAAGGGCTGCGATTTCCTCCTTAACCTGAGCTGCTCGCCCTTCACCCAAGGCAAGAACGAGAAACGCAGCCGCGTCTTCGCGCACAAGGTGCGGGCCATCGGGGCGCCGCTCCTCTACGTCAATTGCACCGGCCTCCAGAACAACGGCAAAACCCTGTATACCTTCGACGGCCGGAGCACCGCCTACGCCGCCGACGGATCCATCCGGGCCGAATTGCCCGCTTTCGAAGAGGCCCTGCTGCCCTTGTCCCTCGACGATGCCGGAGGGCGACTGGATTGGGCCCCGGCCGACGAGGCGACCGCCGCCGAAGACGAAGTCGGCAGCCCCGGGACCACGGGGGCGGCCAACGGCACGGCGCGCGCCATCCGCGAAATCCATCAGGCCTTGCGCTTCGGGGCCCGCGAATTCCTGGATTCGATCGGAACCGATAGGGTCGTGATCGGCGTATCGGGAGGCATCGATAGCGCCGTGGCCGCCGCGCTCTACCGCGAGTTCCTCCCGCCCCAAAACATCCTGCTTGCCAACATGCCCAGCCGCTACAATAGCGCCACCACCCGGGATCTTTCCCGGCGCCTGGCCGAAAACCTGGGTTGCCTCTACGCCGAGTTGCCGATCGAAGACAGCGTGAACCTGACCCAAGCGCAATTGGATGGCGCGCAGATCGCCTCCTTGGACGGAGCGCATTCCGCCCCCATTTCCCTGGCCGGTTTCGTCATGGAGAACGTGCAGGCGCGGGACCGTTCCAGCCGCATCTTGGCGGCGTTGGCCGCCGCCTTCGGAGGCGTATTCACCTGCAACGCCAACAAGGCCGAGCTCACCGTGGGCTATAGCACCCTGTACGGCGACCTGGGCGGCTTCCTGGCATTGATCGGCGACCTTTGGAAAGGAGAGGTATACGCCTTGGGCCGTTATCTTAACGACGAGGTGTTCGGGCGGGAGGCCATCCCCGAAGGAATTTTCAACGTGGTCCCCAGCGCCGAATTGGGCGCGCACCAATCCGTGGACGAGGGCAAGGGCGATCCGCTGATCTACCCTTACCACGACCGGCTGTTCTTTTCCTGGGTGCAGCGCTGGAACCGCGCCACTCCGGAGGAAATCCTGGAATGGTACGCCGCCGGCACCCTGAATTCCGAACTCGGGCTGGACCTTTCCGTTGCCGACGTATACCGCCTATTCCCGGATGCCCAGGGCTTCGTGCGCGATCTGGAGCGTTGGTGGAACCTATACAACGGCATCGCCGTGGCCAAACGCGTGCAAGCCCCGCCCATCCTGGCCATCAGCTCGCGCGCCTTCGGTTTCGATCATCGCGAGTCCCTGGGCGCGCCGTTCTATTCGGTCCGGTACCGGGAAATGCGCGAGCGACTGCTCGGCGGTGGTACCCGGCCTGGCTAATGGAAGCTGGCGTGCAGCCTCGTGGGTCGTGGCGCGCCAATGGAGCGTCTTATGGAGCGCCAATGCGGCGCCAACAGCGTGCAAAAGGAGCGCAAAGCGCGCGCTAACGCAGCGAAAAGGGAGCGCCATTGGCGCTCCGAATGGCGCGCCAATGGCGCGCCGTAGTCTCGGAAGGACCCCCCGCCCTGAGCCTTCCGGGCAAAAGACCGTTCCCACTCCGGGCTGGCGCGCATAGGCGGGAAGGATTATAATGGCTTCCATGCTGCACGTGGTGAATGGCGATGCCGCCTTGGCGCTTTTGAAGCAAAGCCCCGTCGAAGGGACCTTCCTGGTTTGGAAGGACATGCTCATGGAAGGGCCCGTCTCGTCGGACGGCGGCCCCATCGACCTCAAGGCGAGAGGCGCTTTCCTGCACGCGAAGTACGGCGCCGATGCCAAGAAATACCGTTCCGATATGCGGGCCCTGTTCGCCGCCCTGGATAGGGCCGCCCGGGGCAAGGGCGAAGTCGTCCTCTGGTTCGAAGAGGACTTCTTCTGCCAGATCCATCTCATCTATCTGCTGGCCCATCTACCCACGGGCTTACGCCGCCAGGGCCGCGTCTCCATCATCTGCCCCGATAAACCGCTGGGAGCGCGCCTGCCCGCGGCATTCCCCAAGTTGTTGGCCAACCGCCTACCCCTCAAGACCCCGCTTACGAACTTGGCCGCCAAGGTATGGAAGGCCTATGCCGCCAACTCCACGACCGGTTGGGAGGATTTCCTGGCCTGGGCGAAATCGGGCGATGGTTTCGCCCCGTGGCCCGCGCTTAGGCAAGGGCTGCGCGCGCATCTGGGCCGATTGCCCACCGCCCACGGCGGCCCCAACGCCTTGGAAGCCGCCTTGCTCCGTCCGCTCGCCTCCGGGCCGCTCGATTTCGCCCACTACGCCCGGCGTGCCTGGTCCGAACCTATGGTGAAGCCGCTGGGGCTGGGGGACATGCAGATCGCCCGCTACGCGCTGGACCTTTCCGAATCGCCAGAGCCGCTCATCTCTCTAACCGGAACGCGTCCCCGGTCGGGCCACGCTCCTGTCCCCGAGGATTGGAAGTTGCACCTGACCGACGCCGGCCGAACGCGACTGGAGGAAGCGGAATCCGATCCCCTGGCCGAACCGGCTTCCCGTAACGGACATGTTACCCAGGCGGCAGCCCCTCGCGGCCCGAAGCGGAAGAAAGCCGTGAAAGCGACCCCGAAGGCCGCGGGGAAACCCCGGCGTCATTCCCCCAAATAGGCTTCCTGGACGCGAGGATCCTTGGCCAGGTCGCCCGAAGGACCGCTCATAGTGATGCGTCCGGTCTCGAGCACGTAGGCGTGCTTTGATCGGGCCAAGGCCAGGTTGGCATTCTGCTCTACCAGCAGCACCGTGGTTCCGTCCGCGTTGATGCGCGCGATGGCGTCGAAGATGGCCTTCACCACCAACGGGGCCAAGCCCAGCGAAGGCTCGTCCAGCAGCAGCAGGCGCGGGTTCGCCATCAGCGCCCGGCCGATGGCGAGCATTTGCTGTTCTCCCCCGCTCAAGGTTCCGGCCATCTGGGCCAGGCGTTCCTTCAGGCGCGGGAACAATTCGTAAACGTGATCGAGGTCGCGACGGAGCTTCTTCCCGTCCCTTCCCAGGTAGCCGCCCAGCTCCAGGTTCTCGCGCACCGTAAGGTTGGCGAATACGGCGCGCCCTTCCGGCACCAAGGCGATGCCTAGGGCGGCGATCTTGTGGGTGGGCATGCGGTTGAGCTTGCGCCCCTCGAACAGCACTTCGCCGGCATACGGTTGTACCAATCCCATGATGCTGCGCAAGGTGGTGGATTTCCCCGCCCCGTTGGAGCCGATCAGGGTGGCCAGGCCGCCTTTCTCCACCGAGAAGCTGACCTCGGTTAAGGCGGCGATGGCGCCGTAGCGGCTGGAGACCTGCTTTAGTTCAAGCATGCTCTTGCCCCAGGTAGGCCTCGATCACCTTCGGGTCGCTGCGGATCGCCCCCGGTTCCCCGATGGCGATGCCTTCCCCGTGCACCAGCACCTGGATGCGCTCGCACACGCCCATGACGACCTTCATGTTGTGCTCCACCAGCAGGATGGAAACCTTGAACTCGTCGCGCACCCGGCGGATAAGGCGCATGAGATCGGCCGACTCCTGCGGATTCATGCCCGCGGCGGGCTCGTCCAGAAGCAATAGGCGCGGCTTGGCCGCCAATGCGCGCGCGATCTCCAGCCTCCGTTGCGAGCCGTACGGCAGGTTGGCGGCCTGCTCGTTCTCCAAATGCCCCATCTGGAACAACTCCAGCAGGCGCAACGCGTCCGCGCGGAACTCCTCTTCCTCGCGCAGGAAATCCGCGGTCCGGAATATCGCGCCGGCCAGGCTTTGCCGCCGATGCATATGGCGCGAGACCATGACGTTCTCCAGCACGGTCAGATCGGGAAACAGGCGGATGTTCTGGAAGGTGCGCGCGATGCCGGCCGCGGCGATCCGGTGCGGCGGACGTCCCTGCACCTCGCGACCGGCGAAACGGATGGTACCCGCGGTGGGCGCGTAGACGCCGGTGATGAGGTTGAAAACCGTGGTCTTACCCGCGCCGTTGGGCCCGATGAGCCCGAACAATTCGCCTTCGGCCACGGTGAAGCTAAGATCCTTCACCGCTACGAGACCGCCGAAACGGATGGTCACGCTCGCGACCTCCAGCAAGCCGGCCATCAGGGTTTCGCCTTCCGTTTCCCGCGGCCCCCGAACAAGGACGCCGTGCCCAGCAAGCCCTGCGGACGGAAGATCATGATGAGGATGAGGGCCAGGGAATAGATGACCATGCGCATGCCTTCGAAGCCGCGGAAGGCCTCCGGCAGGATGGTGAGCAACACCGCGCCTAGCACCGCGCCTTCGATGCTGCCCAGCCCGCCGATGGAGACCATGATGATGATCTCGAAGGACTTCACGAAGGTGAAGGAGTTGGTATGCAGATACATGGTGAAATGCCCGAACAGGCAACCCGCCATGCCGGCGAACACCGCGCCGATCACGAAGGCGAGCACCTTATGGCGGGTGACGTCGATGCCCATGGCTTGCGCCGCGATCTCGTTCTCGCGGATGGCCAGGAAGGCGCGGCCGTAGCTGGAGCGCACGAGGTTGCGCACGGTCGCGATGACGGCGAAGACCAGCAGGTAGACCCAGAAGAAGTTACTCAGCTTGGGGATGCCCCCGAACCCGCGCGCCCCGCCCACCGCGTCGATATTGAGGATGAGCACGCGGATGATTTCCCCGAAGCCCAAGGTTACGATGGCCAGGTAATCGCCGCGCAAGCGCAAGGAAGGGATGCCCACCAATAGGCCCGCCAAGGCGGTGGCGATGGCCGCCGCCAACAGCGCGGCCAAAAGCACCCCGGTATCCTGGCCGAGGGGCGGCAGAAAAGCCAGCGCGGAACGAAGGGCCGGCCCGCCGTAAAAGCTGACCGAAGCCGCGACGTAGGCGCCCACGGCGAAAAAGCCCGCATGCCCGATGGAAAATTGGCCCGTGATGCCGTTGGTGAGGTTGAGGCTCACCGCCAGCACGATATTGATGCCGGCGAGAATGAGGATCTGGTAGTAATAAGGGCCCTGCCGGATAGGCCCGTCCAGGAGCAGGGCCGATAAGCCCCATTGCAGGACCAGGAGCGCCAAGGGCGCGCCCAACAGCCAGAGCAGGCGTTTCACCACGGCCGGCATCAAACCTTTTCCACCTGCCCCTTGCCCAGGATGCCGGAAGGCTTGAACAAAAGGATGGCGATCAGTATCAAGAAGGCGATCGCATCCCGGTACGTCGAGGAACCGTAGCCGGCCACCATCACCTCGGCCAGCCCCAGGATGAGGCCGCCGATCACCGCGCCGAAGATGTTGCCGATGCCGCCCAGCACGGCGGCCACGAAGGCCTTGAGCCCCGTCATCACGCCCATCAGGGGATCGATGCCGGGGATGTTGATGGAAACCAACACCCCGCCGGCCGCCGCCAATGCCGAACCCAGCGCGAAGGTGAGGGCGATGATGCGATCGGTATCGATGCCCATCAGCTTGGCCGCGTCCAGATTGAAGGAGACCGCGCGCATGGCCTTGCCGGTGCGGGTGCGGTAGATGAAAAGATTGAGCAGCACCATCAGCAGCACGGCCATGATCAACACCACCATCTGCTGGTTGGTGATGATGACCCCGCCCAAGTGCCAAGCCTTTTCCGGGATCAGCTGCGGGAAGAATTTAGGCTCCGCGCCGAAGACGAGCTGGCTGCTGTACTCGATCAGCAAGGAGACGCCGATGGCGATGATGAGGAGGGTCAGCCGCGAGGCCCGCCGGACCGGGCGGTAGGCCAGGCGCTCGATGAGCAGGCCCGCGATCGCGCAGCCGATCATGGACGCCGCCAGCACCTCGAAGGTATCCAGCCAGGGGTTGCCGCTCATGTAGGGCCGCAGGAACCGCGCCGAGTAATAGCCGAAATATGCCCCCAGCATGTAGACGTCGCCGTGGGCGAAATTGATCAGCCTCAGTACGCCATAAACCATGGTGTAGCCCAGGGCCACCAAGGCGTAGATGCTGCCCAGGGAAATGCCGTTGATGAGCTGCTGGAGGAAGCTTTGCATGCCCTAGAGGCCCGCTCCGGCGCCGCCGCGCGCGACGATTAAGGGGATACCGATTCCTTGAATTTGTTGCGGCCGTTGCCCTTTTCGTCCACGATCACTTCGAGCACCACCGCCGGCTTGACCGCATTGCGGTTCTCGTCCAGGGTGGTATTGCCGGTGACGCCCATGAAGGCTTTGGTCTGGGCCAGGGCCATCTTGATGCTATCGGGCTGGGTGCTATTGGCGCGCTTCATGGCGTCGGCCAGGACCAGGGCCGCATCGTACCCCAAGGCCGCCATGGCGTCCGGGATGCTATCGGAGGTGGTCCCGTAACGGGCTTTGTAGTCCTTCACGAATTTCTGCAGGATGGGGCTGGGATCGTCCACGGAGTAATGGTTGGAGTAATAGCATCCGTTCAGCGCATCCCCGCCGATTTCCCAGAGCTTGGAGGAATCCCAACCGTCGCCGCCCAGTAGGGGACCTTTGATGCCCGCCTTGCGGGCTTGCCGGGCGATCAGTCCCACCTCGGTATAATAGCCGGGCACGAATACCGCTTCCGGATCCTTGCCCTTGATGGAAGTCAATTGCGCGTTGAAGTCCTTATCGCCCTGGCTATAGCTTTCATCGGCGACGATCACGCCACCCAGTTTCTTGAAGTTCTCCACGAAGAAATTCGCCAGTCCCACGGAATAATCGCTCTTGATATCCCGCAGCACGGCCACCTTATGGACCTTCAAGGTGTTCATGGCGAACTTGGCCATCACCAGACCCTGGAACGGATCGATGAAGCAGACGCGGAAGATGTAGTCGCCCACTTGGGTGACCTTGGGATTGGTCGAGCCCGGGCTGACCATGGGGATGCGGCTGGCCTGGGCCACCGGCGCCGCCGCCAGGCTATTGGACGAAGCGATCTCGCCGAGCAGCGCGACCACGCGATCCTTGTTGATGAGCTTGGTCACCACGGTTTGCGCCTCTTCGGGCTTGCCTTGATCGTCCTCTACCAGCACCTTCAGCTTCTTGCCCAGCACCCCGCCGCTCTGGTTGATCGCGTCCACCGCCATCTCGATCCCCTTCTTCGAGCTCTGCCCGAAGGTGGCGGTCGCGCCGGTGAGCGATCCGTATTCCCCGATGAGGATCTCGTTGCCCGCATCCTTCTTGTCGCACCCGGCCAGTGCCAGCATCGCGGCGGCCAGGGCGGGAAGGGCGAGCAGGTGGAGCTTATCGAGCAGAAGGCTCGCCCGGGACTTGAGCTTCATCGGGGTCGTGAGCGGCATAGGGTCGGCCTTTGTTCGGGGTTGAGAGATCAGGCGAGTTACCTGATCGAAACCTCACGTGTGCATTGGCGCCGCGGAGACGGGCCGGCGAAAAGATAAGATTTATATTCATGCTGGCAATCGCGAGAGGAATCGAAATGTCCCAAACGAAATCCGGAATTCACCGTCTCCTGGCGCTCCTGACCCTGTTCGGAGCCGCGCTCCTATTGGGCGGATGCGGGTATAATGGGCTGCAATCCAAGGACGAGGACGTCAAAGCCGCCTGGTCGGAAGTGGTGAACCAGTACCAGCGTCGCGCCGATCTCGTCCCCAACCTCGTCAATACCGTCAAAGGCTACGCGACCCACGAGGAAAAGGTCCTGACCGAAGTGACCAACGCCCGCGCCCGCGTGGGATCGATCCAGGCCACGCCCGAACTGGTCAACGATCAGGAAGCCATGAACAAGTTCATCGCGGCCCAGCGCAGCATGACGGGGGCCTTGAGCCGACTGATGGTCGTCAGCGAGAATTACCCCAACATCAAGGCCGACGCATCCTTCCGGGATCTCGCCGCCCAATTGGAAGGCACGGAAAACCGCATCACGGTGGCGCGCAACCGGTATATCGACGCGGTGCGCGAATACAACGTGCAGGTACGGTCCTTCCCGGGCAACCTAACCGCCAAGATGTTCGGCATGAAGACCAAGGCGAACTTCTCGGTGGAGAACGAGCAAGAAATCTCGACGGCTCCGAAGGTGGATTTCGGCCCGCCCCCGGCGGCTCCCGCCGCCCCGACCGGTTCCGCGGCCCCGTCCGCGCCCGCCGCCGGCGGTAAATCCCCTTGATGCGGACCGCCAGGGCGCGCGTCCCCCTGAACGCGGCCCTCCTGTTCATCCTGCTAACCGGCTTCGCCGCCATCGCCCGCGCGGCGGACGATCGCGTTCCCGTCCCGCCCTTGTCCGGACGGGTCGTCGATCTGACCCGCACCCTTTCCCCGGAAGTCCAACGCGATCTCGACGAAAGGCTCTCCGCCTTCGAGGAACGCAAGGGCAGCCAAGTGGCCGTGCTCATCGTTCCCACCACCCAGCCCGAGGCCATCGAGCAATTCTCCATCCGCGTGGCCGAGCAATGGAAGCTGGGCCGCAAGAAGGTGGACGACGGGGCCATCCTGGTGGTCGCCAAGGACGATCATGCCTTGCGCATCGAAGTCGGCTACGGCCTGGAAGGCGCGCTCACCGACATCGCCTCCAAGCGCATCATCAGCGACATCATCGCCCCGCGTTTCCGCGAGGGCGATTTCGACGGCGGCATCGCGGCGGGCGTGGACGCGATGGTGAAGGTGATCGACGGCGAACCGCTGCCCGCGCCGCAACCGCGTTCCCGGACCGGTTCGCCCGGCGGCGGCACGACCCCGGGCCTCCTCTTCCTGGCCTTGTTCATGGCTTGGGCCCTCGCGCGCGGGGTCGCCGCCCTTTTCGGCCCCATGCGCGGCGGGCTGGTTTCGGGCGGCGTGGTGGGCGGCATCGCGTTCCTGATCCTGAAGTCCATCGCCTTCGCCTCGGTCCTGGGCTTCCTGGCATTCATACTTACCTCCATCTTCGGCAGCGGCGGCGGCTTGGGCGGATCCGGCGTACGGCGACGCGGACCGGGCGGTTTCGGGGGCTTCGGCGGCCTGGGCGGGGGAGGCTGGGGCGCCGGATCCGGAGGCGGATGGGGCGGCGGCTCCGGGGGAGGCTTTTCCGGCGGCGGCGGCGGGTTCGGCGGCGGCGGCGCATCGGGGGGATGGTGAAGATGGATTGGAAACGCCTGGCGCGCCATCTTTGGATCGGAAAGCCGGAGCGCGATCGGACCTTCCCGCAAGCTTCCTTGGATCGAATCACGGCGGCCATCGCGGCGGCCGAAACCAAGCATCATGGCGAGATCCGTTTCGCGGTACAATCCTCCCTGCATGCCTCGGAAATCCTGCATGGGATCAGCGCCCGCCAGAAGGCGATCGAAACCTTCGCGCGGCTGGGGGTGTGGGACACGGAGGCCAATAACGGCGTCCTCATCTACCTGCTCTTGGCCGATCGGAACGTGGAAATCGTCGCCGATCGCGGCGTGCACGCCAAGGTGGGCGCGGAGGGCTGGGAAGCGATTTGCGGCAAGATGGAAGCGGAGTTCCGGGCGGGTCGTTTCGAAGCCGGCGTGCTGGCCGGCATCGCCGAAGTGGGTCGCCATCTGGAGACCCATTTCCCGCGGCGGGGCGCCGACGTGAACGAGTTGCCGGATGAGCCGGTGATGTTCTGAAGCCGCGGCCCGCCCCTTGGCAAGGCGGAACCGCGGCCCTCCGTCCAGGGTGTCAGACGTTCCCGGACGGATTTATTTGATTCCCATTCCTTCCCAAGCCAATTACGGATTCGAAGTCAGGATCCCGCTCAGGCTCCATTCCACCTTGGCCGAACCGTCCGGGCCCTTGTACTCCGCCGAGAAGCCGGTGGGGGAGAAGGAACCTTTCAGGGTCACGCTCGTGCCGTTGGCGTAATCCGCCTCGCCCGAGAATGTTCCCGCCGTGGGAAGCTGGCCATGGGGGATGGCGGAGGCGCTTACGAAGTCGAACTCGGCATGGCGCTCCAGGCCGAAACGCTTATCGCTTTCCACGTGGATGCTGTAGCAGGAATCATCGGCATCGGTGGAAAGATCCTGGCCCGGATTCATGGCGAATACGATGACGGCATGCTGCAAGGTATCGTCATCGGCGGTCTTGGTCGTTTCCAGGGTCACGTACATGGTGTCGCCCTTCACGATCTCCTCCCCGCCCGCGCGGTTCTTGAGGGTGGCCGAATTGGTCCGCCCGTTCTTGGTGGTCTCCACGTAGGAGAAGCTCTTGGGTTCGTTACCTGCCTTATGGGCCAATACCTTCAGCTTGGCCTTGAAGTCCACCCTCTCGATCAGGGGCCGATCCTTGGGCTCGATGTCCGAGTATTGGACCAGCACCATGCAGTCCTTCGAATTGTCGACCACGATCCCGTCGCCGTCGGCGTCCTGGAATGAACCCGTCCCGATCACCACGCCGTCCTTGCTGCGGGTCCACTTCGCTTCGTACACGATATTGTCGTCTTCCGTATCGAAGTTCTCGTCCTTTCCGGCTCCGGCTACCACCTCGGTCTTTTCCACGCTGCCGCCCTGATCCACGGTGAAGGTGATCTTCACCTTATTGTCCCCGCCCGCGACCGCGTTCACCAGGCCGTCGCCATCGGCATCGGCGAACTCGCTGGTCTCTACGCGCAGGTTGCCGATGCCGCGGTTCACCCGCTTGAAAGAGATGATGTTCTTGTCCTTCTGGGCGGTGTCCCGGGCCCGGTCATCCCATTTCACGATGGCCGTATCCTCGATGCTGTTCAGCACGATGTTGTACTTATGGTAGATGAGGGCGAAGCCCTTGCCGGTGTCGTCGAGGTTGGCCATCACGCCCCCGCCGATGTCGATGTCGGCGGCGCCCTTGGCCAAGGCCGCGGCCTTTTGCAAGCTCCCGACGCCGGTGGAAATGCCATTGAGATCCTCCAGGCCCGTGGGCGCGGTCGCCGTCGAATTCCATTGCAGGCTTTGCGAGTAGCTGTTCATCAAGGTGCGGCCCGCCACTTGGGCGTCCACCTTGGCGTTCTTGAATTGCGGATCGACCGCGATTTTGTCCTCGTTGGAGGTGACGCAGGCTCCGAGGAATAAGGCCGCGGCCAGAAGGCCGGCCCGGGCAGTCTTGCGGGCAAGGATGGGATTCATGGGGTTTCCTTTTGAAAATGGAAAAAGCCGTCCGACACGCTTTGAATATACCGCCCTGCGCTAGGCTGTGTAAAGTACATATCGGATAATGATTACATAATATTCAGATTAAACCCAAAATTAAATGAATTAAAGCCATATTATGAGAGAAATTTCGAAGGAAATAAAATATAGGATGATTACAAAAATTGGCGCTCTGGCGGCTATTTTCCGCAAGATTCAATGCCCGTAAGCGGCTCGATCGCCGACCAACCGCCCATCAGGTTCAATGTCCAATCCGTGGGCGATGTCCAGGGAACGGACAACGGGAGGGCGATGCTTCGGCAGGGAGGTGCTGCTGGCGGCCTCATTTCGCCGCTTCCTTGGTTGGTACGGGCTTTGCCTTGGGAATGGGCAAGCTTCCGGATGCCATTCCGGCTCCGGATCTCCAGGAGGCCCTCCATGTCCCTCGCGCCCGTTCCTTTCCGCATCGCCGCGCTCGCGGCGGCCCTCCTCGCCTTGGCCGCTCCCGGCCATGCCTCCCCCCCGCGCCATCTGGAGTCCGAGACGGGATCGTATAACGGCGAGGAGGACGGACCCGTTTCCCCCGCCTCGGTGGCCCGATCCCGCTTGGGGCTTTCGGTGCAAAGCGTGGATGCCGAGCTCGCCGATGCCCTGGGACTGCACGCCGATAAGGGGGCCATCGTAACCGCGGTGTTACCCGGGGGGCCTGGCGAGGAGGCGGGATTGAAGCGCGGGGACGTGATCCTGCGCGTGGAGGATGCGGTGGTGCGGGGCGCCGACGGGTTGGCGGCGGCTTTCGGCTCGATCAAGCCCGGGCGCGAGACCGATCTCACCTTGGTGCGCGGCATCAAGACCCTGGAACTGTCCATCACCCCCAGGAGCATGCCGCCCGCGGCCCGCGTCGGGGGCGATGAGGAGGATCGGGAGATGCCGCGCGGGGAACGCCTGGGGTTGAAGGTCGCCGATCCCGATCGCTGGCTTCGGCGCCGGTATGGAATCGGGCCGGGCGAAGGCGTGGTGGTGCTGAGCGTGGCCGAAGGCAGCCGGGCCCAAGCGGCCGGGATCCAGGAAGGCGACTTGATCGTGGAGGCGAATCGCCGCGAGCTGAGGTCGGCGGGCGATTTGTTGGCCGCCGTTTCCAACGGACGGAAGCGCGGCAGGATATTGCTGCTTGTGCGTCGCGGCGAGGATGTCCTTTACATGCCTATCCGTTTTAATTGAATCGCTTCAATTGAAGCGATTTTCCGGCTTCGGCGCCTAAGGGGCGCCACCGTTCCCCTTAGGCGCGCGAAAATCCCTTGCGCCCGGTATCATTAGGTAGATATTCCTTGGCTGACCTGGATGCCCTGCGCGTCCGGGAGAGGGAGAGCCGAAGCGGTGGTACGAATCGCCTTGAACCATGCCATGCGCCAGGCCCTGGGGGCCTTGGCGCGTTTCCCCCTGGTTTTCGCAGCGGGGGTGATCGGGGCGGTGGCGGCGCTGACCTTGAACCATCTGCCCTTCGGGGAAAGCGATGCGCGCGCGGTGGCGGGCAACCTGGCCATGACGGCCTGGTTGGGCGTGCCGTTCCTCTTCGCCTTGGCCGCCGCCGCCGAGGCCAGGCGCCTGCCCATGTGGGCGGCCTTGGGCCTGCAAGGCGCCGGAGTGGCGTGTTTGCTCGGGTATTATCGCTTGATGGCGGCATCCCCTTGGCCGGTACGCGTCTCCCGCTTCTGGTTGTGCATGCTGGCGGCCCATCTGCTCGCTTCCCTGGCGGCCGGCATCGGGCCGGGCGCCAGCGCCGAATCCTTCTGGCGTTATAACCAGCGCTTGGCCTCGCGCTTGGGATTGTCCCTGGGCTACGGCGCCCTCATGCATTTGGGCCTGGGGTTGGGCCTGGCGGCGATCAAGGGGCTATTCGAATTGGATTTCCCGGACGCATGGTTCCTCGATCCGGGCATCTTCGCGTTGGGCGTATTTAATACCTGGTTCTTCCTGGCGGGCGTGCCCATGCCGGTAAGCGCAGCCGCCGCCGCCCCGGCCGAGAGCGAACCCGTCTATCCCTATCCCCGCCAATTGCGGGTGCTGGTGCAGCTTATCCTTATGCCCCTGGTCTGCGTCTACCTGATCATAATTTACGCCTACGGCGTCCGCACCATGATGATGGGCCATTGGCCCATGGGTTGGGTAACCTGGCTGTTACTGGCCTTCTGCGGCATGGCCCTGCTCTGCCTGTTCCTGGCGCAACCCCTGGCCGATCGCGGAGGGAACCGTTGGGTCAAGCTGTATTGTCGGCATTTCCACGTGGCCCTGGTCCCGGTGTTGATCCTGCTCTTCGCCGCCATCGGCAAACGCGTGCAGGAATACGGCATCACCGAGAACCGCTATTTCGCCTTGGCCCTGGGGGTCTGGCTGGCCGGAATCGTTTTGCATGCCGCCGTGGACGCTCCGCGGGACCTGCGCTTGCTTCCGGGCTCTCTGTGCCTGGCCGCCTTGATGGCCGCCTTCGGGCCTTGGGGCGCATTCGAGGTTTCGCGCAAGAGCCAGGAGCTTCGGCTCAAGGGCTTGCTCGATTCGCACGGCATGCTGGTGGGTGGCAAGCTGGCGAAGGCGCCGGGCCGCGTCCCTCGCCTGGCCATCCGTGAAATCGGGGGCATCGCCGGGTACTTGGAAGAACATGAACGCCTATCCGATTTGAAGCCCTGGCTGCCCGCTATAGATGATTCCGGGCAGACCAATTCGGTGGCCTGGCACAAGGCCTTGGACAGCCGGTTCGCGTTGCTGGAAGCGTTGGAACTGCCCTTCATGCCCCCCGAAGCCACGGGACCGGACCATGCCGAAGCCGTGGCTTTCAATTGCCGCGGGCTGGCCGCGCCCTTGCGCAAGGTGACGGGCTTCGATTATCTGATCGCCGATTTCCGGATCGGACCGGGCGCGCCCGCGGCCAGCGACGAGAACGCCCCCGCCGACGATGCGGCTTTCCGTTTCGCCTTCGATTCCACCTCGGGGCTTTTGCGGTTCCAAAGCGGAAAGGATACCAGCGGCCTGGCGCTGGATTTGGCGGGTCATTTCCAGAAGCTCCGACGGCGCTATCCGGACGCCTACGACCTGAATCTTCCGCCGGAGGAGATGCAGCTCGAGGCGGAGGACGCGGAGCTAAAGGTATTGGCCCACCTGCGCAGCCTGAACGGATTGGCGGACGCGGACGGGGCGCGCCTGAAAGGCTTCGCCGTCGATCTCTTCGTGGCCCTGAAGGGCAAGCCGCGCGCCCGGGGACGGACCGCCCTCGCGCAAAGCGCGGGGGACGCGCGTTAAGGAACCGTTCGTTCCTAGGCCTGGATTTCCACCCGCTTGGGTTTCGCTTCTTCCCGGCGCGGGATACGTAACTCCAGGACTCCCATGTCGAGCCGGGCTTGGATGGAATCCTTATCGAACCCCTGGCCCAACCGGAAGGAACGATGGTAATTGCCCGGGGCCCATTCCCGGAATAGCGCGCCTTCGGGTTCCTTGAATCCGTTGCGGGCATAGACCTGTAAGGTGTCCGATTCGTCCACCTCCACGCGCACTTGTCCCTTTTCCACCCCTGGGACATCCAGAGATAAGATCAAGCCGTCCTCGTTTTCGTAAACGCACGCATCGGGTAGAAAAGCTTGTTCCAGTTCCTTCAGGTTCTCGGGCATGCCGCCCGCTTCCTTGCGGGAAACGTCCCGCTTGGATTTGGAGATCTCCGTTGCCATGGCGTCCTCCTTTCCGGCGTCTTCCCCGACGCCTCGCTTGATGCATTGATGGTCATGCGTTGATGGATATCTGCTTCGACTTGGCCTCTTCGCTCTTGGGCAGCCTCAGCCAAAGGATGCCGTCCTTGAGCTTGGCTTCGACCTTGTCCTGGGCCAGGCGCGGTTCCAGGCGCACGGAACGGCGGAACTCCCCGAAGGCGCTTTCTTCCCGCAAGGTAGACGCGTCCCGGGAGGCTTCGGGGGCGTCGCGGCGTCCCGTTACCGTAAGGGTGTTCTCGCGTAGTTCGATGCCGAGATCCTCTTTCCGCATGCCGGGCGCCTGCACGGCCACGATCATTTCCGCGTCCCGGTCGTAAATATTGATGGGCGGGAAACCGGCCGCGAAATCGGGCCCGATGCGGCCGAAAACGGAATCCATTTGCCTGCGCAAGCGATCGAACTCCCGTTCGAGGTTTGCCATCGGCGCGAACGTCCAATCGAGTGCTGCCATACCGGCCTCCTTGGTCGATGGGTGGATGCGGCGCGAGGCGGGGAATGAATCCGATCCCCGGCGGCGCCGGGATGCTCTTCCCTAGAAAATACCTTCGCGTCCGGGTGGGAAGGAAGGACTTCGACTCGCCAAGGGAATAGGGAACTTAACGCGATAAAAAACGCGACAGATATCGCAGTAGCACCAGCACGGGAAGGGCGGCGGCGAAGTAACCGCCCAAGATGGCCAGGCGCAACCAAAGGCTTCCGCCCGCCACGGGAAAAGCGGCGAAGGGATAAACGCGGTAGGCGGGGCGCAGCATCCGTTCCAAGCCCGAAGGCGCCAAGGTATGCCAGCGGGAGTAGCCGGAATATATCTGGGGCCGCGCTTCGGGGAGGTCCCGCCATGCGCCCAAGGTTCCGGTTTCGATATCGGGTTGCGCGGCGATCCACTCCAGGGCGGATTCGAATTCGGCGAAGGTGAACAGGCCGCGCGCCGGATTCATCTCCTTGAAATCGTAAGGATGGAAATAAGGGACGATGATCCCGCCGCCATGGCGGCGGGCCTCGGCGACCGAGGCGCGGATCTCCGGCACAACACAGGTGGAGGGCAGGAAAGCGAGGTTGGCCGGGCGGGAACCGATCCGCCATGGCCCTCCCGCGATGGCCGAAAGGGTGCGCACGCCGTGCCTTTCCAGGGCGGCCATGGTCGCCCCGTCGTAAGCGTTCCAGGGCGGGATGAAGGTGCGCGGCGCGGGTTCGAGCGGCTTCAATAACTCCAGTCCGCGCGCGATCAGGGAGTCTTGATCTTCCGCGGCGACGCCGGCGAATTCGGATTTGCTTCCCGGAACCCGCGAACGATGGGTGCAGCCGTGCAAGGCGATTTCCAGCACCCCGCTACGGGCCGCGGCGGTCAACCTGGCGATCCGGTCCGCGGGCATGCCCAAGCTTCCCCCCATCGCGGGATCGGGAATCACGCCGAAGGTGACCGGGACGCCCGTACGGGCGCAGGCCGCCAGGATGCGGTCTTCCAGGTCGCCGGGGGAAAGCGCGGAACAATCGTCGTAGCGCAAGGCCAGGCGGATGGGCTTGGCGGCGGAACGGTTGGGGGGACCGGCCGACGCATCCGCCCAGGCGCCGGAAAGGATCGCCAGGCAAGCGCCCTTCACCAGGCCGAGGGAAATCATACCGGGAGAGCCGGTTTCCGCGTTCCGGCCAGTTCCGGCCCGGTCGCGGCGCCTTCCGCTACGCTCAAGTAGGCCTGCGCCACCTGATCCCAGGAAAAGCGATCCAGGAAATAACGGCGTTGCCGCGCGATCTCCTGCGCATCGCGGATGCGGCCCAATCCCCGTTCCATGCCCGCGGCCAACTGCGCGATGTCGCCGGCGGGAACGAGAATGCCGAAGGGTCCCGCGATCTCCGGAATGGAGCAAGCGGTGGTGGAGACCAGTTCCTGACCGGTGGCCAAGGTTTCCAGGATGGCGTTGCCGAAGGATTCCTCCAGGCTGGGCAAGGCCACGAGCCGATGCCCTACGATGGCCTCCGCCAATTCCGGCCCCGCCAACCAACCGGCGAAGCGGACTTGGGCCCCGGCGCCCGCCTCGGCGGCTTGGCGCTGCAAGCGGGCCTGAAGCGGCCCGTCCCCGACGAAGGTGAGGGGATGGGTCAGACGTAAGGCCTCGGGCAGGCGCAGCCAGGCTTCCAGGGCGTGGGCCGCGCCCTTATTGGCGGCCAGGCGCCCGAAGAAGAGCACGCCGCGCTGGCCTGATTCCTGGAAGGCGACTCCCTGGAAGGACGGATCCAAGCCGTTGGGGATGACCATGGCGCGATGGGCGGGGATGCCGAAGCAATCGCAGGCCTGGGCGAGCGAGAAGGAGCTGGTGCAAACGACCTTGTCGGCGCGGCGGGCGGCCAGCACTGCGGCGGCGTCCCGCGGTTCCTTGAAAAGCGCGCGCAGCCAGGTCGAAGGCCGGGTCCAATCGCGTCCCTTGAGCCAGGTATCCCAGGTGTTACGGCTGGAGAAGATGAGCCTCCCGCGCGGCCGGATGAGCCAGAGCAGGCTGGACTCGTCCCCGTTGCCGATGACCAGGGTGCCGGGGCCGATCAAGCCGCGGACGGCCAGGAGGTAGGTGAATCCGTTCAGGAAGCGGAAAGGCGAACTGATGCCGGGGCTGATGCCGACGAACCAGGCCCAACGGACGGCATAGGGGAGAGCCGCGGGCACGGGAACCTTTTCCCAGGGGGACTTGCTATACACCACGCAGACGCGGCGGCCCGCGCGCGCGAAGGCGCTGGCCAGCATATGGGTGGACTTCTGGCCGCCTCCACGGTAATTGGACCAAGGAGAGTAGTTACAAGTAAGCACCACGTCGAAATGTCCGATCGGAACCTCCGCGCGGCGGAAGCATCGGACCGCGGCGCGTCCTAGAAATTAATTCATGCGGGAGGGGTACCGGTTGGGCCGGAACCCGATTACATGAACATTACGCTGTGGGTGTGTGGATTAGCGGGATCGGAGGCCGTACCGGTTTCCACGGTGACCATGCCGCCGTTCTTCAGTTTGGCCATATCTTCCGCGGAGAGGGAGAGGGTGTGGTCATGGTTCGCGGTGTTCTGGATATGCAGGTCGACCGCGCTGCCGGCGTCGATTTGGGCTTTGGAAAGGATGGCCCGATGCCCGTGGTTGTCCGCGATGTCCCCCACCATATCGCCGGCCCCGGCCGAATCGCTGGTCCCTTTATCGTCCCCGCATCCAAGCAGGCTAAGGGCGATGGCGGAGAGAAGGGCGGCCGCGGCCGTTCCCAGGAACTCTCTGCGATTGAGACCGGACGGGGAAGGATTTTCCATGGGGCCTCCTAGATTGGGAATAAGGAATATACCGAATCCCCGGCATCGGGAAGGGGGGAGTTTCCCGCCCCCTTATGTTAGGGACTCTTAATACCCTTTCGGCAGGACCGCCCGGTCCCCGCCCATTTTCTTATAGGAATTGAAGTATTCCTCCGCCTGCTTCTTCTTGTAGGTCCTATCCGCCGCCACGCCCGCGTAGTAATAGGAAAGCGGTTCGTCCGGGCAAAGGGTCAGGGCCTGGCGGCTGGCATCGGCGATGGCCTGCAGGTTCTCCAGGGCCAGGTTGACCTTCTGGAGTTCGAGGTGCACGTCGCAGGCCCGCGGATTGCGGCCCAGGGCTTCCTTGAGGAAGTCCCGCGCTTCGTCCCGGCGGTTTTGCGCCAACATGGATTCGGACAAGGCCACGATGCCGCGGGAATAGTCCTCGTCGTCGGCGAGGCTCTTCTGCGCCCATTCCTCGGCCTCTTTCGGATCGCCCAGGCTTAGCTTGATTTCCGAGACCTCGGCCATCGCTTCGGCGGCGGGGAAGACATCGGCGGCCTGGATGAAGTATTCGGATGCCTCGGCGGCCTTCTTCTCCGCCAGGCTGGCGGCGCCCAGGCCCCGCAGCCCCAAGGCCCGATCGGGCTTGGCCACGGTTTGGGCCAGGGAATAGAAGTAGGACCGCGCATCGTTGATCTGGCCTTGGGAGATGAGGATGAGCCCGATGTGGTAGGCCGCATCCGCGAGATCGGCGCTCTTCACCAGGGCTTCCTTGAATTCCTTCAACGCCAATCCCAGGTTCTTCTGCTCGTAATGCGCGAGGGCCAGGTTGTAGCGGTAATCGGCATTCTCCGGATCCTGCTTGGCCAGCGCCGCGAGGATTTCGACGGCCTTCTCGCGATCATGCATGGCGAGCAGGGCCTTAGCCAGGCACAGTTGCACGGCCGGATCCTTGGCGAAGGCGGAGGCTTCGATCTGGCGCTTGGCATCGACGGCCTTGCCCTTGGCGAGAAGCGCTTCGCAAAGCCCGACCAAGGCGCGGGGAGCGGGGGCCTTCTGGTTGGCTTCGCCATAGAGCGGCAAGGCGGCTTCGATCTTGCCGGTGGCCCGATAGGCGTCGCCCAGGATGGTTTTGCCGCCGGGCGTAAGCTTGGCTTTCTGCGGCTCGAGCAGCTCGCGCGCCGATTCGGCGTCGTTGCGGTTCAGGAAGATATCGGCGAGGCCTTCGGCGTATTCGATCTTCTCGGGAGCGGCCTGGGAGGCTTGCGCAAAGAGCTCTTCGGCGCGCTCCAACTTGCCGTTCTTGAGCGAGAGCGCCCCCAGCCAGGCGCAGGCTTCGTCGTTATCGGGCTGCATGGCGACCAGGTCTTCCAGGGCGCTCTGGGCCTTGTCCAGGCTGCCGGCCTCGCGGTGCATACGCGCCAGGCCTTGTAAGGTATAGGCGTTGCGATCCCCCAAGGCGTAAGCCTTGTCCCAGGCCTGCATGGCCTCGTTCCCGCGCTTGGCCCCTTCCAGGGCGTCGCCGTAGCGGGCCCAGGCGTCGGCATCGTTGTCGCGCGCCAGGGCCGCGCGGCGATAGAGGGCGGCGGCGGCGGGATAGTCGGGGGCCTTCAGCTTGATCTCGCCCAGGGCCAGGCAAGCGTCGATGTTCGTCGAGTCGATACGGATCACGTCCGCGAGGGCGGCGGGGAGTTCGGCCGGCAGGGAGAGGGCCCGGGTGACGTCCAGGCGGGCGAGCGCCGCGGCCTTGTCGTTGGGATCGAAGCTTAAGGACCGCTTGTAATCTTCCAGGGCCGGCGCATACTTGCCGGCGGCTTGGCGGCAATCGCCCAGAAGGCGCCAGGCCTTGGCCAAAACCGGCTTGCCTTCGGACGACTGTTCCAGGCCCACTTTAAGCATGGCTTCGGCGGTCCCGTAATCGCGGTTCTCGGCCATCCACATGCCCATGTACAAGTTCGCCTTCTTTTGCTTGGGATCACGTTGCAGCATCAGGCCGTACATCTCCACCGCCTTGCCGGTCTCGCCCTTGGCCAGGAACTCTTCCGCCGAAGTCCGCAAGAGTTCCATCAGTTCGGAGGCGTAGGTGGGATCCCTCGGCTTCAATTCGTCGGCGCGGATGAGGTATTCGAGGGCCTTATCCTTGTTCTTGGCGTCGAGGAAGGCCTGGCCGGCGCGGAAGGCCAGGGCGGCATCGGTGGGGGAAAGGAGGGATTGATGATCGAGGGCATCAGCCATCTTGGCGGGATTCTTCAGCTGCAGCCAGGCATCGGCGGAAAGCTGCCAGGCACGGGAGGCGGCCGGCTCCAGGGCCGTCCACTTCTCCAGCCAAACGGAGGCTTCCTGGAAGCGGTTCAACCCCACGGCCAATTCCGATGCGGCCCGTAGCGCATTCACGTCGCTTCCGTCCTTGGCCAGGACCAGCGAGTAAAGGGCCAGGGCCTTGGGATCCTTGCCCAAGGCGGCGGCCAGGCCCATCTGGATGGGTTGTTCGCCCGGGAAATTGTCGTTGCCGATGGTGAGCACTTCCGCCAAGTACGGCGATTTGTTGGCATCGGCGTAGAGCCAAGCCTTGTCGAAGGCCTGGCGCAGGTCGGCCAGGGCCGCGGCCTTCTCGTCCGCCGCTTTCCCCGAGTTTGCCGCGCCGGCAGCGGAGGCCCGGTTCTGGGCCACCAATTGCCGCCATACCAGATGATCGCGGAAGGCCTTATGCGCGAGCGCCTTCTTGTCCTGGTAGGCGTACAGCTCGGCCAAGGGCCCCAATAGATCGCGGTCCTTGCCCGCTTCCTCCGCGAGGGCTTTTTCGAAGGGCATCATCCGGGCCATGTCGTAGCGGCGGTAATACTCCTTCGCGAGGATCACGCGGCCGCGATGGTATTGCGGATAGGCCTTCACCAGTTTCTCCAGTTGGGCCGGATCGCCGCTGAACTTGAATTGCAGTTCCGCCAACTGGAAGGAATATTCCGGGTCCATGCCCTTGATGGCGGAGAGGAGGCGTAGGGCGTTTTCCAGGCTGGCGGTGTCGCGCTTGCCTTCGGCCAAACGATGCATAGCCTTGAGGGCGGGGGCGTCCGCCGTATGGCGCGCGGTCCACTGGCCGTATTGATCGATCGCCGCCACCGTGTCGCGGGACTTCTCCTTGGCCTGGGCCAATTGCAATTGGTAGTCCTTGTAGGTGGCGTCCACGCGCACCAGGCCCTCGAGCATGGCCACGCGGCCCTTCTCGTCGCCGGTCTTGGCGAACAGGCCGCAAGCGGTGTCCAGCAGCCCTAGGTTATCAGGTTCGTGATCGAGGCGAAGGCGGTAGAAAGGCAGGGCCTTGGCGGGCTGGTTGGTTTTGACGTAAGCCAGGGCGGCTTCGGGGATCCATTTGGGTTCTGCCTTCACAGGGGCTTCGCCCTTGGGCCCCGAAACCAACTGATCGTTGGCGGAGCCGTAGCGGTCCCAGGCCTTGGCCGATGCCGCGGCGTCGCCGTTGTAGAAGTAGGCCATGGCCAATCCGTAACGCTCATGCAGGCTGGGGCCCCGATCCTCGGTGAACTGGTACAGCTTCAGGTTGGCCTTGAACTCTTCCGGTTTCTCCAGGGACTGGGCGTAAGTATGCGCATAGGCCGGGTTGGAGGGCTGCAAGGCGTAGGCCTTGCGGAAGCATTCCACGCCTTGATCGCCCACCTGCAGTTGGTTCCGGCATTGACCTAAGCGGTACCAGGATTCGGCGTCCTTGGGGCGCAGCTCGATGACTTCCGACAAGAGGCGCGCGGTCTGGCGATAGCTTTTGCGGCCGAAATAGAAATCCGCCAGGCGGATCAGGTGGTCGGCATGGTGGGCCGAATCCAGCTGGGCCAATTTCTCCAGCACCACCACGTAGGTCACGCGTTGCTGCGCGATGGCGGGATTGATCAGGGGCAACAGCATCTTGAAGGCCCGCAATTCATTGGGGCTGGTGGTGAGGCAGGCGCGGATGTTGGCGGTGGCGGCGGAGGTGTCCTTGGCGCGCAGATCGAGTTCGGCCAGGCGCAAGAGGCCGCCCGCGTTTTCCTTGTCGATGGAGAGCAGCATTTGCAGGGCCTTGCGGATCTTCGCGGGGTCCTGGTTGGTTTTCTCGTAGGCGAGGATCTGCACCTGGCGGATTTCCTTATCGAAATCGGGATTGACCTCGATAAAGCGATCCGCCAGCTCGGCGGTCAGTTGGTAATTCTTGCCGCGGTAGACGGCCATCACCGCATCACGATCGCCCAGCAGGGGCTTGGGCTCCAGCTTATACGCCACCGCGTAATTCGCGGCAGCCTGATCCCATTGGCCCTGGGCCGCGTAGCCCTGGGCAAGCAGCAGGAAAAGATCGCCGCTCTCGGGATTCGAACGCGAGGTCTCGGGGCGGGCGGCCAACGCCTGCAATTGCTTGAAGTGCTTGCCGATCTGCTGCTTGCTATGGATGGCGTGGGGAAGTAAGCGCAGGTAGGACTGGTTGAGGGGCGCCAGTTCCAGGGCGGACCCCAGATAGGCGTAGGCCTTGACCTTATCCCCCTTTTGCAGGAACAGCTTCGCCAATTCGAATTGGGCCTCATGCGCGCTGGAGTCGATGTTCTGGATTTCCGTCAACACGTCGGCCAGATCCTCTTTCTTCCCCTTCGTCTTCATGAGGGCGATCAGGCGATCGCGGATGGACTTGTCCTTGGGGGCCAGGTACAGGGCGTTGCGATAAAGGCCGATGGACCGATCCGGCCGGCCGACCTCCTCTTCCAAGCGCGCCAATTTCAAGATGAGATCGAGATTACCCGATTGCAGCCGCAACAGGCCTTCCATCGCGTCGGCCAGATCGGTCTTCCGGCCGGAAGAGGCCAGGGCTTCGATCAACCATAACCACGGTTTCTCATCTCCTGGCTTGAGATCGGTCCAGCGCTTGGCCCACTTGGCCGTCGCTCCTTGGTCCCCCAGAGCGCGCGCCAGTTCCGCCGCCTTCGCGACCAGGTCCGCGTTCTGCGGGTCCTTAGCCAAAAGCCCCTGATAAGCGTCCAGCGCCGAGCGCGTGATCCCCAGGGAAGCGGCGTAGTCCGCCAGGATCTCGTTGTCCTGCGGGAAGGCATCCGCTCCCAGCTTCAATACGGCTTGCAGGTTGGCGCCTTTGGTCTCCCGCGCATAGGCGTAGACCTTGTCGAACACGTCCCTGTCCTTGCGTTTGACCGCCAGCCAATGGAAATAGGCCTCTTGGGCCTGCGGGCCTTTCTTCTGCCAGGCATAGAGATCGCCGAGGATTTCCAGCAGAGCCCCGTTCCCGGGGGCTTCGGCCGCGAGGAAGGGCTCCAGGGCGGCCAACTGGGCGAAGGCGCGTTTGGAATGCCATTCCCAGGCCAACAGCAGCTTGCCCTGGCGGTAGTCGGGATTGGCCTTCACCAGCTCTTCGATTTCCTTGGTCTCGCCGCTGCGGGCGAAATAGAGTTCCGCCAACTGGAAGCGCCAGGCGCGGTCGCTGCCCTTGATCTGGGTCAAGGCCCGCAAAGCCTCGATGAGGGCGGTGGTGTCTTTCTGCTTCTCCGCGAGATCATGGTAGGACTTCAGCGCGGGCGCGTCGTCCGCGTGGCGGAAGGCCCATTGCGAGTAATAGGACAGGGCTTCGGCCGCCTGGCCGGCTTTCTCTTTCTCATGGGCCAGGCGCAATACGTAATCGCCCACCCCTTGATCTTCCTGCACCAGGCGTTCCATCATGCCCACCTTGCGCTTGCCGTCGCCTTCCTTGGCGTACAAGTCGGAAAGGGTGGCCAAGAGTTGCACGTCGCGCGGGTGATCGGCCAGGCGCTTCTCCAGGATGGGTTTGGCCTTATTGACCTGGCCCGCCTTGAGGAAAGCCAGGCCGGCGGTGGAATCGTCGTTGGCTACGGCCGGATCGAGGGCCAACAGGGCTTCCCATTCCCGGGCCGAAGATCCGTACTCGCCGTTCAGGTAAAGCGCGTGGGCGAACTTATGCCGTTCGCCCTTGTCCGGCTGGTTGCGGGCGATCAAGCGGAACACGTCCACGTTGGCCTTGAGGGCCGCGTCTTCTTCGATGAGGCCGGCGAAAGCGCGCGCATAGGACACATTGGTCGTTTCCAGATGATAGGCCTTCTCCAAGGAGACGTCCGCGCCTTCCCGCCCGAGCTTGGCCTGGCTCATGCCCAGGCGATACCAGAACTTGGCGTCGTTGGCGAAGGATCCCGTAAGCTTGCCCAGGGTTTCCGCCGCTTGGGACCATTTACCCTGGTCGAAAAAGAAATACCCCATTTTCAGTTCATAGCCCGCCTGGTTGGCCGGTTCCAGGCGCGCCTGGTTGTCCAGCACGGCGAAATACAGATCGCCGTCCTTGGCCTTGGCGGCCAGGGGTTCGACGAATTGGAGCCCGCGCTTGTCGTCGGGATGTTGCTTGGTCCATTCCTTTCCGTGGGCCAGGGCCGCGGCGGTGTCCTTGGCGGCCAAATCCAGCTCGGCCAATCGCAAGTACCATTGATCGTTATACGCTTCGGACGCGATCAGATCCTGGATGGCCGCGCGCATGCGGGCGGACGGCACGTTGAGGGCATCGAGCGCGGAAACGCGAATGCGTAGCACTTCCTCATCCTTGGGGTCCTTCGCCATGTAGGCGTCGGCCAGGCGCGCGGCGTCCGCATTGTCCTTCACGGCGTACAGGTCCAGGATGGGTTGGCGATGGCCTTCGATGAGCTTGGCGTCCATGCGCAGCACGCGCGCATAGGCCTCAGCCGCCTTTTCCTTGTTCTTGAACAGCGAATAGCCGCGTCCGACCAGGAGCAGGGCCTGGGGGGTGGGGCCGGGGCGCTGGACCAGCTTTTGTAGCAAGGAAAAATGCTTGAGGATCTGGGCGTCCGTGGTCGCCACCTGGGGCAAGAGATCGGCGTATTCCTCCTTGTCGCCCGAATTCTGCAGGGCCTTCTGCAAGTACTTGTAGGCGTTCTCGCGATCGCCCGTTCCCAGGAAGATTTTCGCCAATTGGAATTGGAAGGCATGATCGCGCGGGTTCTTCCGCTCGTTCTCCACCATGGCCGAAAGCCAGGGTCCCGGCTGCGGCCGGCCGGCCGCCAGGGCCAGCATGCGGGCCTTGGCCTCCGGCTGGGTCGGATTGAGGTCCAGTACCGCCTTATACATCTCCAGCGCGAGGTCGGGATGTTTCAGCTCTTCGTGCAAGCGGGCCATGGCCAGGGGATAGGCGGCGTCCTTGGGCGCCAGCGTCCGGCAGGTTTCGTAGTAGAGCAAGGCCTTATCCTTGTCCGGCTTGGACAACAGCTCGGCCAAATGCCGGTTGAACTTCAGATCGGAAGCGAAACGCCCCGCGACCTGCAGGTAGATGGCGATGGCCTTGGGAATCTCGCCGCGGGACTCGAACATGGCGCCCAACCCGCGCGCGGCCGCGAAGTCCTCCGGCATCAGCTTCAGGTATTGCTGCCGCAGCTCCACCGCCTTCGCGCTGCTCTCCCCGTACAAGCCGGAAAGCTCCAGGACCACCTTGGCTTCATCGGGGCCGCCCTTGTCCTTCACGGCCAGCTTCTCGAGGACGGGAAGCAGCTTTTCCTTCTGCAAGGGATGCCGATAGTAATCCGCCAGGAAATCGAGGCCCGCGTCGGAGCCGGCATTGCGGGCCCGGAAGCTTTCCCATTCCTTGAGCGCCTCCGCCCGGGAGCCGCCATACGAGAGCGCGATGCAGAATTTCTCCCAGTCCGCCTGGGCGGAACGGACGTCGCGCATCTGCGCGAACCAGGCCAGAGCCTTACGGTATTCCTGGAGCTCGAAGTGGGACAAGGCGAGCAGGCGGATGGCCTGCGGGGAAGGCTTGCGCAGCTTGAGCAGGGCGCGCCGCGCCTCGGCGAAGCGTCCCGCACGGTAATGAAGTATTGCCGCCGCCTCCTGCCAGGCTTCTTGCCCGGGCTTACGCGCCAGGCGGTTTTCCAATTCCACCACGAAGCCCGCCGTGTCGACGCCGATGAAGTCGCCTTTCAGGATCTTGCCCACGGTGGCTTCCACCATGCCGTCCTGATTTATCTCGCCGGACGATGATGGTGTGGTTTTGGCTTTCGCGCCCGCCGCTTGGACGGGTCGCGCCCCCGATCCGGCCAAGGCCGCGGCGATGGCGAGGATCAGCATGCTCCCGCGCAGGGAGGATTCATTGTGGAGGAGTGGGGACTGCTTCATGACGGACTACCTCGAATTGCGGTAAAAACACACGGAACTGGCCTGGAGGAAGGCTTTCCCATTATGGCACCGGAGGCTCGGATGTCAAGTTCAGGGGCGGAGTTAACCAGTGCCAGACCCGGCAAGGCGATTGGTTTTTTTGAGCGTGGTTTCTTGTTTTATCAGAAAGCAGCGTCCTATAATGATGGCAGGAATAGCATGGAAACCGTTTTCGACCACGAGCCCTCTCCCGAAGAATTGAAATACCTGTTCCTATCGGGCCGGTCCCCGGAAGATCATTTGGCCGCCATCGTGGATCAGGAAAGCGAATACGGGAATATTTACGCCCTGTACATGATCCGCGGGAACCGGGAAAAGGCCTTGGAATACCTCAATCGGATCCGGAATCCGAAAGAGCGGTTCCATCGCAAGCCGCCCGAATCCGGCTCCTTGGGCCCTTAGCGTTTTTGGTTTGGGTCCTAGGGAATTATCAGGCTTGCGCGTGACGCAGAGCACGTCGAAATCCCGACCCACCTGGGAAAATATCCTTACAGTATGCTCACCCTCATGGATACCCCTCCGTTCCTGGAGGAGATGGAAAAGAAGGCCAAGCAATTAGGCCAGTCCCTCGCGGCCTCGCTCCAGGGAAAAGGCCAGGTCCGCGTCTTGACTCGGGACTCGGAATTGCTCACGGTCGCCCCGACTTCCCTGATCCGCATCGTCAAAGGCGTGTTCCGTTGCCAGCATGGCGAGAAAACCATCCGCCTGTATTCCAGCGGCGATCTGCTTTTGGCTCCCGGCTGCGGAGAAGCCGGCGGGCTTTCCATCACGAGCGAATTCGGATCCGAAGTGCAAGTGGTGGCGAAGGAAGACTTCCTGCTGGCCCTCTCATCCGATGCGGATTTGCTATCGGACTGGCTGGCTTACCAAGCCTTGGAAAGCCGCATCGTGCATCTGCTCTGCTCTCTCTACATCGCCGAGGATATCAAGCACGAACCGGAGATCCGCCAATACCAGGAAGGCGAGATCATCATCCGGGAGAACGATCGCCCGAACGAGGTCTACGAAATGCTGAGCGGTACGGCCTCGGTGACCGCGCGCGGCTTCAGCCTGGCCAAGATCAAACCCGGCGAAGTGTTCGGCGAACTGAGTTTCTTCACCGGCCTCAAGCGCACCGCCACCGTATTGGCCTTGGAGCCCTGCCTGGTCCAGGTGATCGATCAGCAGCAATTCCTGCGCATCATGAAATACCGCCCCGCCATGGTGGACGGGCTTATCCGCACGTTGTGCCATCGCTTGGTGGATCTGAACGTCAAGATCAGCACCCCGGGCTGATCCGATCAGCGTATATTCGCCAGTTTCCCCTCCAAGGATTCCGCTTCCCCGTTTCCGCCCTTCGGAGCCACCGTGAGCCGGTAGAACGCCACGCCCTTGTCCCGCGGACGGACTCGCAGGTCCAGCGCCCCCGCGGCCGCCAGGCGATCCACCGATGCCGATGTCCGGCCCGATATCCCGAACAGTTCCAAGCGAACGCGCGCCGGGCGGGCGAACTCCACGCGGAACAGGGCGCTGCCATCGGGCCCCAACGCGGCCCTGGGACGGGAGGAGAGGAGCGGTCCATCCGGGCGCGGGAGCGTCCCAACCGGTGATTCGGAGTCGACCCACAGGCCGTTGCCGAAGAGTCCCGCATACAGGCGGCCATCGGCCACGGCGAGGGCGGTCATATCGTCCTTGGGCATGCCCGCCACGGTGGGCTGCCAATCCGAGGCCGACGCCGGCCAATAGGAGACCCCGGACCCTGAGGCTGCGGCCACCGTCTGGCCGTCCCCGGCGACGAAATCATGGGGCCCCGATCCCGGGAGTTTCACGGCGGACCAAAGTCCTCCCGGCAGGGGAAAGGAGTAGGACCCTTCGCCATCGCAGGCGTAGACGGCATTGGCGCCCCGCGCCAGGCTCCAGGCGTCCTCCTGGTCGTTCGGCTTTCCCATCCCGCTCCATCCTTTCGCTCCTGCGGTATCGATGGATTGCACTACTCCGAACCCGTTCGCCACGCTCAGATACAGGGATTGGAACCCCGCGGCCATTCCCAGATGCCGTCCGTACAATTGGTATTCCCCGGGAGGTTGCGACGGGAAGCCTAAAGCCCAGGATTTCCCGGAGTCGGAGGAAGACCACAGTCCCGCCTCCCACGAGTCGGCGAAGAAACGGCCCTGGCGATAGGCCAGGGAACGGACCGTTGGCGGGCCCGCCGGGATGGCGGACCAATGCGCTCCCCAATCGGGGCTGCGGAAGAGGCCCTGGCGGGTGGCGAGCACCAGGTTCGAACCCGAGGCCGCGATCGCCTTCAGGCCCGTCGAATACAACCCCGCTCCGGGGGCCTCGGTCCAGGCGGCCCCGTCGCGGGTGCTCCACAGCCCTCGTTCCGTGGCCGCATATAAACGCCCGCCCAGCGTATCGAGCGCGAAGACCTTGGCTTCGCCCTTCCCGAACACCGGCTTGCCCCAATTCGTCCCGGCATCGGAAGAGGCGTACAGGCTATCCCCCGTGATCGCGAAGACGGTTTTCCCGAAACCGACCAGGGCCGTGAACGCGGGACGCGCCAAGAGGGAAGGGGCCCAGGTCTGCCCTTGGTCCCGGGAGGCGAGCAGATTGACGCTATCGGTCTTGAAGATCGAGTTCCCGATCTGCGCCTGCAGGTGGAAGCCCTCCTGGGTCAGGAAAACCGAATCCGGTTCCCACGTGCGTCCCTCGTCCCGGGAAAACCAATATCGTTGGTATAGGTATTCGTAGCCGGCGAGGACGTACTTTCCCGACGCGAACAGATGATCGGGATAGGGTCCGGTCGAGGCGGCCCAGGGCCCGCGCAGCGTTTGCCAGGTCTTCATCCCGTCGCGGGAGACCAGCAGGGTGTCCTGGGAATAGGGACCGCCGTCGCCGCGGATTTCGAACGCGGCCGTGGACGAGAAGGCGAGAATGCCGCGGTTGTCTTCGTTCCAGGGCGACCAAGTCCGCCCGGTGTCGTCGGAGAAGGACCAGTGGCCGGCTTGATCGCTGCCCAAGGCGAAGATCCGGTTCCCGTGGACTACGAAATTGCCGGCCCCGGCAAGACCTTCATCCGAATGCGTCCAGTGGGCGCCCAAATCGGTGGAACGGTACAAGACGCCTCCCGGGCCTGAGCCCCGGGCGAACAATATATTCCCAATGGCGAAGACCGAATCCACGTAATAGCCGGTGCCTGTCCCGGGAGTAGCCGTATAGGAGGGGAGCCCTTCGTTCCGCGCTTGCCAAGTCTTGCCCGTATCCGTGGACATGTAGACGCCCGCGGAGCGGACGATCCCGCCCCAGCTGCCGCTGGTGAACAAGGTCTTGCCCACGACCGCCACGCCGCTGGCCCGGAAGTAACCCAATTGCGGGTCGTCCGGGACCCCGCGCGGGAGATCTTCCGCGGTTTTCTCATCCCACATTACCAGACCCTCCGGGCCCTCCGACCAGAGGCGTCCCAATTTCCGGTCGATCCAGCCAGGAATGCTATTACCGGTGCGGTCGTAAAAACGCGAACCGACTCCCCAAGTCCGGCCCGAATCATACGAACTGGCACAGGCATTCCATCCGCAGGCATAGAGCAGCGAACCGTCCTGGAAAAGGGAGTTCGCATCCATCCCCAATCCGTAATCGTCCTGGAAGAAGGGCGGCGGCGTCCTCCAGGTGGCCCCTTTATCTTCGGAGAGACGCGGCACTCCGTCGGCGGCGCCCGCCATGATCCGCTTCGCATCGCCCTTGAGCCGCTCGATCGATCCCATATCCCGGTTCAGCCTTTTCCAGTTGGACCCATTGTCGCAGGTGGAAAAAAGGCCGGTGGCCGCGGTCGCATACAGGCAACCGGCGGCGGAAAACAGGCGTCCGCCGGTGCCCGGGAAACGTGCATCGCGGGGAAAGCCCGGCGGCCGAGTCGAAGACCAGGTTTTGCCCGAATCCAGGGACCGGAACATCCCCTCGGGGGTCGTCGCCCAGAGGGCGCCGCCATGGGCGGCGATGGACCAGATGGGATCGTGGGAGGAAGAATCCAGCGGCGGAAGCGGGAGGGCTTTCCAATCCGCATGGCAACCCAGCATGCCGGCAAGAATCACGGCGGCGATACGATCGGTTGATGTTCCCATTCGGCCTCCAAATCATCGTGTGATTCGAGCAATGCCTATGCCAATGATGATTGTAAGTAGAATCCGGGGGATTCCGCAGCGTAAGTCCCCATTAGATGCGGGACGATCAACAATTGCATCCCCTCGCCGATCATTCCGCAGACATCGGGCATCCCGAGGGAATCTGGGCCGGTGGGGAATGTCTGCTCCTGGCGTCGGATAGAGCCGCCTTGCCCTCTATGGGCGGGGCGACTCGGAGCGAAAGCGGGTTGTTAAGGAACCCTCTCGAACAAAACGCCCCGACCCTCCGCATCCCAGGTCACGTGGGCTTTCCGCCCTTCGCGATCCACGATGATCACGTCCAAGGCCTTCGCCTTCAACGTTCCGTCCAGGGTAAGGCTGGTGCCGTCGCGGTAGTCGATCGCCATCGACAGCGCCCCGTCTTCCGGAGGCGCGCCCGAGGGAATGGGCTTGGATGAGATGAAGCTGAATTCCGCCCGGCGTTCGTCGCCGCTCTTCTGCGTCGACACCGCGCGGATGGCGTAGACGGTATCGTCGAGCGGGCTATCGAAATCGGCACCCAGTTTCATGGTCAGGCGCACGTGGAGGGTGTCCAGCGAATCGGCGGCGGCCGTGCCCACCGTGGAGAAATGGGCGATGACGGTATCGCGCATGTCGAAATCCGGGGCGCCGTCCCGGGACAAGACTTCGCCGGTCGAAACGCGATGGGCCGGGTCTTCCATTTCGAAGCGGACGCGCCGCACTTCCTTGGCGTCCACGTGGTAACGGACCACCATCCGCAAGAGGGCGCGCGTCCAGAGCGCATCGGGATGATCCGCGGAAGGTCCCTTCTGATACAAATCCAAATCCACCACCGAGGCTTTGCCGTTGTCTATGGCTACCCCGTCGCTGTCGGCATCGGCGTATGAAGCGAGCGCCAGGGTATCCGGGCCCTGCGTTTTCGTCCAGGACGCCGTGTAGGTCAGGTTGTCGGGCTCGGTGGAGAAATCGTTGTCCGGCCCCGGTCCCACCGTGAGCACGGTCTTTTCCAGAACGCCTTTGTCCAAGGCGGTCAATACCAGCGAGGCCCGGGAGGATCCGCCCGACACGGGATTGACTATCCCGTCGCCGTCGGCATCGGAGATTTCGGCCGTCTCGATGCGTCCGGAAACGAAAGTCGTGACGCTCTTGACGTGGATGATGGTCTCGTTGCCCTTGATGGTATCGAGCGCCTTCGCATCGAGGCAGACTTGTACGCTATCCTTGGTGTAAAGCTTTTCCGGCGCCAGTTTCGCGAGGGAGTCGGTCCAGGTGGCGACCAATCCGGTACACCCGGCCGCCGCTTTCGCCAGGGCATGCGCCGCCTCGAAGCCGTTCGCGGCTTCCTTGGCGACGGCCAGCTTCGCGGCCGCCACGATGAAGCCGCCGGCCGTTTGCAGGCTGTCGCCCAGGTCGGGCACGCCCAGGTCGCCCGACTTCTTGCCTTCGTCCAGGAATCCGCTTACGCGGGCGTAGACGCTGTTGGGGAATTCATCCACCCCGGCGTGCTTTTCGCCGCCGACGATGCAACCTAGGAGGCATAGGGCCGAGACGATGGCGGACAGGGCCGCTGCGCGGCGCGCCGGAGACGGGAAGCGATTGCCTGAGGATCGAGCGTCCATGGCTTCAGGTCTCCTTCACGTGGCTGCGGGGGAAATGCTGGATGTTGAATTGCATGACGCGATCAGGCTTCTCTTCGCGCTTGGCCAAGGCGATGATCTCTTCGCGGAACTTCTCGATGCGGCGCTGGATTTCCTGGAAGGTCTCCTTGCCGACGGTGAGCAAGGCGGAGTAGATGTAGCGCTCTTCCTTGGGGAACATGAACAGCGCATCGGCGGCCTGGATCACCCATTCGCGGTTCAGGCGCTTGACCAGATCGCCCATGGAAGGCGCGGGCTCCTGGTTCTTGTTCGCGGGATGGTACCTTCCGTCCGGCGCTTGCGCCACCAATCCCCATTCGCAAAGGTCGCGCACGCATTTCTTCAAGGTGGCCACGGGAATGGTCGGCCGGATGAAATGGGCCAGGGCATCGTAATCGCCGCGGAAGTCGAAGACCTGGATGGCGGCGCGGACCAGCGGGTAATGGTAATCCTGGTAGTACTTGCTGTTGATCGGGTTGAGCCGCACGAAAGAAGAACGGTTGCGGCGGAACAACATCTGCCGATAGAGATCGTCGCGCTCTTGGGGATCCTTGCTCTGGCCGTAGGCGACCAAGAGCTTGAAGTATTCGGCTTCGCCGGCCTTGAGGCCGAAGGCGGCGGCCAGTTTGTCTTGGGCGGAGTCGCTTAAGGTGCGCCGGCCCTTGACCACATCGTTGAAGAAGCCGGGATTGCTGAAGCCGGCGTCGGCGGCCAGGCGCCTATGGGTGTACTTCCCGCCATCCTCGGCGGGCGCCTTCCGCTTTTCGGCGAAAGAGTCGGCGAGGAATTTCCGGTAATCCTCGTATCCGTAGACGTCCATATCCGCAGTATAGCCAAAACCCGGTAGGAAATGAAGTCGTTTTAGATTCAGGATTACAGAAAGTGGGATAATATTCCAAAAATAGAGGCAAAAACCCTCATAATTTGAGGAATTACTTAGGAAGAATGATTACGGAATGAGAGAGGGAAAGTCGGGTTCAGAAACTGCCCCCGGCCCCGCCTCCCCCGAATTTTCCCCCGCCGCCTTGGAAGCCTTCCGGGATTTTGCCTTGCGAAGTCCCTCCCCCGAAGGAAGCCCAGGCCGCCAAGGCTTCCGCATCCAACAGGCTTCCGCGCGCTTGGCGGCGGCGTGGCTCCGTGCTGAGGCCGAAGCGTGGCGTACGGAAAGCCCTCAGGCAGGCCCAGGCTACCGCCAACAAAACGATCCCGATCAGGGTCAATCCCGTCTCGACCGGCATCACGTTATGGTAGGCCTTATAGGTGAGGACCGCCGCGGCGATGGCGATGAGGCCTGCGTCCAGGTAGAGCCGATCTTTCCGCGCCAGGCCCCATGCCACGTAGCCAACGGGAACGGCGAACGTGTAGGCGTAGAAGGCCCAGGCGAAGGGAAGCGCGGGACCGGCTCCGGACGGAAGCATGGGGTAGCACCATTCCCGCACCACCCAATAATTCCCGGCGGCGTAGGTGAGGGCGAGGGCCAACAGCCGCAGAGCCGTCCAGATCGGATCCCAAGGGGCGAGGGCAGGGGATCTCAAGGCCCGGCTGCATGCCCAGGCGCTGAGGGTCGAGTACGCGATCATCGAGAGGGGAAACAGGAATATCCCCGTCATGCCCGGATAACGGCCCGAATCCAGCACGACAAAGGCCAGCGTCGCGTAGCCGAGAGCCGCCAGCAAGCGATCGGCGTACCGCAGGGCCGCCGTTCCCAGCAAGGCCGCGATGGGCAAAGCGAAGGGGGCATGAAGCGGGCTCCCGTGGCGGTAACCGGCGAAGGTAAGGAACGCGCAGATCACGCAGGCCATCCCCGTGTAGCAAGCTGCTTCCTCCACGCCCGCGCGGAAAAACGGCTTGGCCTGGCGCATCAGCATCTCGGTGGTTAGCAGGCAAGCGATGCCGGATACCAGGAACAGCGTTCCCATACCGGTATCCCCATCCGCGATCTCGCCGGAGAAAAGGAAGAACAATCCCAGGGCGGCGGAAACGCAGATAACTCCGAAGAAGAAAAGCCCGATGCGGAAGAAAGGGTTGGGGGAGTAGAAAGGCTGGGGGAAATCCGCCAGCAGGGTTTCGGCCGCGGGCGTTTCGATATAGCCTTCAGCGGCCCAACGGGAGATTTCCCGGCGGCGCGCGAGAAGGTCCCAATCCTTCCGCTTATAGGCCAGCATGTTCCTCCCCGGACGATTCGCTTCCTTGCAGCCCTTTCAGGTTGAGGAATAGCCCGATGGCCCCGGCGCAGGAAAGCAGAAAGTAGAGGAATCCCATCTCGATGGACGCCCATCCCGAGATGAGCATATGGCGGAAAACCATGATGGTGACGGCAACATAACCGTATGCCACGGCCACCAGAACGTAATAGGCGCTGCGCAGCCGCCGCGCGTAGACGAAGAGTCCGCCTGCTCCCGCCGCCGCAAGCAGGAAATAGGCGGCTTCCCCGAGGCCTCTATTGGCCGACATCCCGCCAATGCAGGAAAGGAAAAGAAGATGCGCCGCGAAGTTGCCGTAGCTGAACGCGAAATGGGGCTTCCAGCCGCGTCGCCCGGAAAGCCAGGACGCGATGCCCCAGGCTCCCGCCAAGACGAGGCCCGTGAACACAGGTTGATGCGAGTCGAATAGGCCCGCGCGCATGGCCGCGACGGGCGTCACCGCGACCCCCGCCGCCGCGCACAGGCCCGCGACGCCGAGTTGCAACACCCCGCGATGATCGAAGCGGTAGGCGAGGAACAGGTAGAAGACGGCGGGCAGGACCAAGGCAATCGCGGTATGCTCGCCGAAGGGAGAGTAGCGGGCTTGCAGGTATCCGACGAAGGTGCCCGTGAGAAGGGCCCCGAGCCAGAGCGCGTAGTCGGCGCCCGATGCGATGCGGGGGACGTTTTCCCAGGCAAAGGCGGGCGCGCGCCGGAAGCAGTAGGCGAAGCAAGCGAGGGCCCCCAGGGCGATCGCCGCCAGGATGGCTTGGTGGCCGATGGTCCCGATGTTCTTATAGACCAGGATACCGAGCCCGGCGCTCAAGGACAGCACTCCGAGGGACAGGCAGGCGCGCGCTTCCCAGAAAAGGGAGAAGGGCTTTTCGGCGTCACGGGCTTGGATGCGGGCCAGGAGCCCGTCGGGTAGGGAACCGGTCGGGAAGGCGGTTCTCATCCAGGCCGGCCGGGCGCGGAAGCCGGTGCGGACGTCCTGGCGGAGGCGGCGCTTTTGGCCTCGGCGGCTTCGGAGAGGCGGGCCTTGAGCTCGTGCAATTTCAGCATGGCTTGCATGGGGCTCATATGATCCAGGTCCATGCGCAGCAAATCCTCGTAGGCCTTGCGGTGCAAGGGATTCTCGATTTCGACCACGGTCGGTTGGAACAGATCGATTTGATCCTGGGGCGCGGATTTGGTTTTCCGGCCCGGGGCGAGAATGGAGCCAGAGTATCCCGGCGCCGCTTCGCGCACGCTCTCGTCGCCTGACGCGGGGGATGGCGCCGCGGCCGGAGCGGGGGCGTGGCCGGCATCGGGCGCAGGCAAGGACGGGCCTGCGGCCAGGCCATGGCTCTCCAGCCCGGCCAGGATGTCCCAAGCCCGCTCGATCACCGAATCCGGGACGCCCGCCATTTTGGCCACGTGGATGCCATAGCTGGAATCGCAGCCCCCTTCGATCACCTTGCGCAAGAAGATCACCTGGCCGTCCGCTTCCTTCACCGTCACCTGCACGTTACGTAGGCGCGGCAGGCTTTGGGCCAACTGGGTCAATTCATGGTAATGGGTCGCGAACAAGGTGCGCGCGGCGATGCGCGGATCCTGGTGCAGCGCCTCGGTGATGGCCCAGGCCAGCGACAAGCCGTCGTAGGTACTGGTCCCGCGACCGATCTCGTCGAGCAGGATCAGGCTGCGCGGGGTGGCGTGATTGAGGATGTTGGCCGTCTCGATCATTTCCACCATGAAGGTGGACTGGCCTTTGGCCAGGCGATCGGTCGCTCCCACGCGGGTGAAGATGCGATCGACGATGCCGATACGGGCCTCGTCGGCGGGTACGAAGGAGCCTATCTGGGCCAAGAGGGCGATAAGGCCCACCTGGCGCAGGTAGGTCGACTTACCGGCCATGTTGGGCCCGGTGATGAGCAGGATCTGCCTGTCCGCGGCGTCGAGATGGACGTCGTTGGCGATGTAAGCGCCTTCCTCGGTAATCGATTCCACCACGGGATGGCGTCCTCCCACGATGCGGAGGGCGGAGTCTTCGGCGAGGATGGGCCTTGTGAAGCGGAGATCGCGGGCGGCTTTGGCCAGGCAGCAGAGGACGTCCACCATGCCCAGCACGCGGGCGGCCTCCAGGATCTCGCCGGCTTCGCGGCTGACTCCGTCGCGGATTCCGCAGAAGAGCTTGTACTCGAGGGAATTGATCTCGCCTTCGGCCCCCAGGATGCGGCTCTCCCACTCCTTCATCTCGGGGGTGATGTAGCGTTCGGCCCCGACCAGGCTTTGCTTGCGCAGGTAATGCGGGGGAACCTTGTCTTCCTGGGCCTTGGTGACCTCGATATAGTAGCCGAATACCTTGTTGTAGCCGACCTTGAGGGTATGGATTCCGGTGGCCTCGCGCTCGCGGGCCTGCAAGCCGTTCAGCCATTCTCGGCCGTCGCTGATCCCGTGCACCAAGGTATCCAACTCGGGAAAGGCCCCGGCCCGGATCATGCCGCCTTCCCGCACCGTGAGGGGCGGCCTTTCCGTGAGGAGGCCCAGCAGGCGTTCGCCCCGTTCCCGCATGGCCGCGAGCTTTCCGCGCTCGCGCGCGAAGATCGGCGACCGCAAGGATTCCAGGCATTGCCCCACGGCGCCGGCTTCCGTCATGGAGAATCCCAGGCCCTGCAGATCGCGTCCATGCGCCCGAGCCGCGCCGCAGCGGGCCACGATGCGTTCCATATCGTTGATGGCTTGCAAGTGCTTGCGCAGATCTTCGAGGGCCTCAGGCCGATCGAGCAGCTCTTGCACCGCGTCCTGCCGTTCGCGGATGGCTACCGGATCAAGCAAGGGGTGGGTGAGCCAGAACTTGAAGGCGCGCCCGCCCATGGCCGTAACGGTCCGGTCCATCAGATGGAACAAGGTCCCCTGCTCGTCGTCGCCGTGCATGGGCCGGATCAGTTCCAGGTTGCGGATGGTGGCCGCGTCCAAGGTCATGTGGCTATCGAACCGCGCCGGCGTCAGGCGCACCAGATGATCCAGCTCCGACTTCTTATTGTCCTTGACGTAGGCGAGGGCGGCGGCGGCGGCCCGCAGGCCTAGATGCATATGGCCGCAGTCGAAGGCCTCCAGGGAATGGACCTTGAACTGCCGGGCCAAGGCCGCGATGCCTTCTTGCAGATTGAAGAATCCCTTGGGCAAGGCGGTGACCAGCACTTGATCCTGATCGTGCAGCTCGGCCAGCGGACCGGGGAGTTCGGCGGCCTCGGGGAAAAGCACTTCCTGGACGCCCAGGCGGTAGATCTCGTTGGCGACCTGCTCCAGATCCCCTTCCATGACCACGAAGCGTCCGGTGCTGAGATCCAGATAAGCCAAGCCATAGGGCGATTCGGTTTTGATCCCGGGCCTGGGCCCGGAGGCGTAGGCGGGGGAAGTCGCGTAGGCGGGAACGTCTTCGGCGACCCCATCGGCGACCGAAGCGCCTGAGGCCAAGGCGTTCAATGTCAAAGCGGCCCCGGCCGCGGAAGGTTGCGCGTCCGGACCGCGCACCAGGGATGCGGGCCACAATGCGGCCAGGTAATTGTTGCTCTTGGCGTCGAGGTAGTTCTCGTTGATGGCTGTCCCGCGGGTCACCACCTCGGTCACCTCGCGGCGCACCACGCCTTTGGCCTCGGCGGGATCTTCGACCTGCTCGCAGACCGCCACCTTGATGCCCGCTGCGATGAGCTTAGGCATGTACCGTTCGATGGCGTGGTAGGGGAAGCCCGCCAAAGGGGTCTTGTCGGTCCCGCCGTGGTTGCGCGAAGTGAGGGTGAGCCCCAGGACCTTGGCCGCCGTGACCGCGTCCTCGTTGAACAGCTCGTAGAAGTCGCCCATGCGGTAAAGAAGCAGGGAGCCGGGATGCCTGGACTTGATGTCCAGGTATTGCTTCATCATGGGCGTGGCAGACATAGGATTCCCTGCGGTGGGTCGATGTTTAGGGTACAGGGTACAGGGTTAAGGGTATCGGCGCCGAGGCGCCGGTGGGTCGATCCCTCTAGATCTTAACCCTGTACCCTGTACCCTTAACCCTGTACCCTTCTTCATTCCAATTGATCCAAGGACATTTGCTCCCCGTCCGGTTCCTGTTGCTCGATTTCGATGACCGTCCCATCCTGCCCGATCTGCGGGATCAGGGCTTGGGCGTTCACGATGGCCTCGAACTCGGTCAAGCGCGGCAAATCGTCGGGGACGCGGTTCACGCCGAAATAGCGCATGAACTCGCGGGTAGTGGAATAGGTGAAGGCGCCGCCCATGGCGTCGGTCCGACCGTTCACGTCCACCAGCTTCTTCTCCAGCAGGCTTTTCATGCAACCGTCCACGTTCACGCCGCGGATGGCTTCGATCTCGGCCTTGGTGATGGGCTGCTTATAGGCGATGATGGCCAAGGTCTCCAGGCTGGCCTGGGACAGCCGGCGGGGATTGCTTTCCTTGAACAGCTTGCGCACCCAGGGATAGTATTGCGTGCGCGTACGCATGCGGAAGGTGCCGTCCACTTCCATGATTTCGTAGGGTTGCCCTTGCGCTTCGAAGTCCTTGTTGGCCTGTTTCATGAGGCGCCGCAGGGACGCCAGGTCCCAATCATCGCCCATGATTTCCTTCAAGGAGCGCCCGCTCAGGTATTCGTTGCTGGCGAAAAGCAAAGCCGAAAGGAGTTTGGCGGGCTCCGGCGTCCAGGCCGATTCGACTTCTTCGCCTTCCGCCTCGCCGACGGTATCCAGCGCGGATGAAGCGGGCGCGGCTTCCGCATCGACCGCGATTTCTTCCGTTGGGGATGCAGGCGCGCTCTCGGCCGCCGGCGTTACCGGGGTCTCGTCTTGGGAATGGTCTTCGGGAAGATTCAACTTTGGGATTCCTCGTCCTGGCGGCCGGGTAGGCGCCTCAATCTTCGTCCTCGGGAATGTCGGAGGTGACCTCGCCGGAAGATGCTTCGCGCATCCGTTTCATCAGGTCCCTCAGGGCGGCATCGGCGATGGGATCCGGAGCGTCCGGCTCGCTGGCAGGCCGGGAGTCCATAGGGGCCTTAGCCGTCGCGGCAAGCGTTGCGTCGCCGGTTTCCCCGCTGGCTGTTTCCAAGGGGCCGGCTTCGCCGTTGGCGGCTTCCGAAGGGATATCGTTGCCGTTGGCGCCTTCCGCGACCGCAGCTTCCGGCCCCGCGGTTTCCGCGCCAGCCGCTTCCGAGGGCTTGGCGTCTCCGGGAAGGATCCCGTTCTCCAAATCCCGCAGTGCCTCTTCCAAGGCGTTCTTCACCGCCCGCTGCTTGATCTGCTCCTGCACGATCCCGACCAGGCCGGGCTTGAACTCGGGCAAGGTATCGAGCATGGATTCGTCGTGTTTCAGCTCCAGTTCGTAGTCCGCGGCCTTTTGCTTGCGGTAGACCCATATCGGCCCCATGGCGCGGCTCTGGCGGAACAGGATGCGGTCCAGCTTGGCCAATTCCAGGATGGCCATGAAGGTCACCACCAGCGAGATGGTGCGCGTGTCGTTGGCGAACAAATCCTCGAACAGGCTGCGGCCTCGTTCGGTCAAGGCGATTTCCACCTCTTGCATGCGGTCTTCGATGGTGACATCGTCGATTTCGACTTCGTGGACCGGCAGCTTGGGCTTTTGCAGCACCACGCTCCGGAAGGCGGACATCAGGTCGAAAACCCCCGCCTCTTCCTCCAGCTCCGCTTCGCTCTTCTCGTCGGCGGTTTCCGGGCGGCCGCGGCCATAGGCCCCGAAATGCCGCGATTCATGGTTCCGCAACACGCGGGCCGCTTCCTTGAACTTCTGGTACTCGAGCATTTGCTGGATCAGCATTTGCCGGTCCAGTTCATACTCCATCTCCTCCAGTTCGTCCTTTTGGTCGGCAGGGAGCAACTCGCGGGCCTTGAGGCGCATCAGGCGGGCGGCCATCACCAGGAATTCCCCTGCATTGGACAGGTTCATTTCCTTGATGCCGTCCATATAGGCCAGGTATTGATCGGTGATGACGCTGATTTGGATCTGGCGGGGGTCCAGCTCGTTCTTCTGGACCAGGTACAATAACAGATCGAGGGGGCCTTCGAAAACCCCCAGCTTCACCTCGTATTCGGTTTCGATAATCTGTTTGCTTGGCAAGGACATAGGCGTCTTGAAGATCAGTCGCACCAAGGTAGAAAAGTGGCCGGAGGCCCGCTCCCGCCCGTGCCTGAAACCCCTCTAAAAACCCCGGAATCCGGAACCGGGCGAACCGCCACGGGGGGATTCGCGACCATATAGGCGAGGGGCCCCATGGCGAAAATGAGGATCGGAAAATCATCCCGGCGGGCCGTGCTCGCGACCGGTTGCCTCGCGGCGCTGGGGCTGGCCCTGCTCCCGCCCCAGGCGCGGGCGGAGACTCCCGCCGTGGCGACTTGGTTCGATGCCTTAGGATCGCCCTATGGAGGCTGCGGGGTCCCCCAGGATTTGCTGGAGACCCAGGACTTCGTGGCCCTCAACGTGTACAACACGCCGGGAAATTATTCCAGCTCGCCGGCCCGGCCTTTGACCGGGTCCGATCTGGCCGTCATCGGCGCTTTCGACAATGGGCTCAACTGCGGGCGTTGGGTGCACGTGACCCTGGGGCCCATGTGCGACGGCACCAACGACGGCGCGCCCGGCCAGCCCTTCTGCCGCGGGGCCAACGCCCAATGGGTCGACGATGCCTATTCGGGAGGTAGCCTCGATTTCATCGTGGCGGATTCCTGCGGCGACGGCAATGCCTGGTGCCGCGACAATCCCCGCCACCTCGACCTGTCCAAGCCCTCCCTGGACCGCTTCCAGAAGGACGGCAAGGTCCTGACGGGCCTCGCTCCCGATCATTGGAACAACCGCGCCATCAGCTGGGATTTCATGGCCGCGCCCGGTTATACCGGGGACGTGCGCATTTACTTCCTCAAGGGCGCCATGAAATATTGGCCAGCAATCATGGTCACCCATCTGCCCAACGGCATCCACGGGGTGGAACAATGGCTGAACGGGGCGTGGGGCCCGGCCGATCGCTACAGCGACATGGGCCAGGGCTTCATCCTCAAGCCGGCCGACTCCTTCCGCATCCGCCTGACCGACGCGGCCGACAAGCCCGTATTCGGAGGTCGCGAATACACCTTCTCCATGCCCGACGCCTGCGGAGGCACCTGCGGCGCGTCCGCCACGGCCGCCGCCTTTACCGCGGCGGATCCGGGAGCCCCCGTCCGGCCCGGAGCCGTCGGTCCGGCCTTCCGCCTCACCGTCGCGGCCGGGGGCTTGCGTTTGACGGGGATGGCCTGGCCCGAGAAGGCGCGCCTGGAAGCGCGCGACCTCCGCGGCCGCCTGGCCTGGGCGGCATTGCTCGATGGCGGCCCCGATCGGGTGCTGCCTTTGCCCGCCTCCCTTCCCGCCGGCCTCTATCGCGCGGTGCTCAGGATCGGCGGCAACGCCATCGACGCAGGCCTTTTCGCCCGGCCTTGATCTCTTTCGACCCATCGAATTCGATCGATTCCCGCGACTTGGCGTCCGCCAAGATGTATTTTCGGGGAATGAGCGAACTATACGATATCCCGATCCGCAAGGCCGATGGCGGCGAAACCAAATTGGACGCCTTCCGCGGGAAGGTCCTGTTGTTGGTGAACGTGGCCTCCAAATGCGGCCTCACGCCGCAATACGAAGGCCTGGAAAAGATTTATAAGCGTTACAAGGATCGCGGATTGATGATCCTGGGTTTCCCGGCCAATGAATTCGGCCATCAGGAACCGGGTACGGATGCGCAGATCCAGGAGTTCTGCAGCTTGAATTACGGCGTCAGCTTCCCGGTGTTCTCCAAGCTAGTGGTGAAAGGGCCGGGGCAACATCCCTTGTACGCCTATCTCACCCGGGCCCAGCCGCAGGCGACCAAGCCTGGCAGCCCCATCCTGCGGGTCCTGCGCAAGGCCTTGCATGCGGGCAGCTTCACCGGCGAGGCGGGGGAAATCACCTGGAACTTCGAGAAGTTCCTGGTCGATCGCGAAGGCGAGGTGGCCGTGCGTTTCTCGCCCGACACCAAGCCCGAAGATCCCGGGCTGATCGGGGCCATCGAGGCCGAGTTGGCGAAACCGGTGCCGGCCGCTATCCAGGCTTGACTTCGGCCGGCGCGGCCTAATCTCGGCCAGCGCGATGCGGCCGGGTTTCCGGCGACATCGTTTCCTAACGGTTCCGCAACATCCTTAATCCGATCGAAATCTCCTGAAACGGATCCGTGACGGCCGCGGAAATAAATTCCGTGGCAACCAGGAGATCCCATGATGCGCTTGACCTATGCCGCCCTCGCGGCGGCCCTTTCCCTCGCCTCCTCCCCGCATGCCTACGACATCACCGGAAAGGTGATCGACAGCTCCGGCGCCGCCATCGCCGGCGCTAAGGTCTGGGCCACCGACGATGCGACCTATTCCGTCACCACCGGATCGGACGGGTCCTTCCATTTCGCGCACGCCGCTTCCGCCCTGCGTCCGCAAGGCCCGGCGCGGGGAGAGGGCTTACAAGCCGTATTCGGGGCCGATGGTTCGCTCCTCGTGCGTTCCCCCAGGACCGCCGTGGTCCGCCTCACCCTGGCGTCCGTGGATGGGCGGGCCCTCCGCAAGGATACCCCGGTCATGCTTTCCGCGGGCCCCAATCGGCTGGACAAGGTCCTGGGCCCGTTGCCCCGGGGCTCTTACATCTTGCTGCTGCGGGGCGATGGCCTTTCGCTGCACATGCGGCTCGCGCAAGGGGCCTTCGCGACCGGCACGCAACGCAATTCCGCGGCCGCCGCCCGAAGCCTGGGCAAAGCCGCCGCGGCGCTACCCGATCTCAACGGCAAGCCCGGCCTGGCCGCCTCCAAGGATGCCTTCGCGCCCATGCTGTACGTGCCCATGTCCGATTCGGAAACGGCGGTGTCCGTCACCCTCAAGAAGCCCATCGCCAAGCCCGGCCACATCATAGTCATCTATCTCGAGAACTGGAGCTTCAACAGCCTGTACGGGAAGTTCCCCGGGGCCGCTAACCTCGATTCGGGATATTCCGCCGAGCCCCAGAAGGACACCAACGGCGCCGCCTACTCTTATCTTCCCCGTCCCTGGAACACCAATAACAACACGCCCGATAGCCTGTATACGGATACCATGCCGAACGCGCCCTTCTCCTTCTTCAAGTACCAGAAGCTCGATGACCAGGTTCCCGATCTGGTGCACCGTTTTTATCAGGAGCAACTGCAAATCCATGGCGGCAAGATGGATTACTACGCGCAAGTCTCCAACGCCCGCGGCATGGTCATGGGTTACTTCGATACCGATAGCCTGCCGTTAGCCAAGTACGCCAAGGATTACACGCTCTGCGATCACTTCTTCCATTCCGCTTTCGGCGGGTCGTTCCTCAACCATATGTGGTTCATCGCGGCGCGCACGCCGCTCTGGCCGGAAATCCCCGCCAAGTACCGCGCGACCCTGGACGCCAACGGCAACATCGTGAAGAAGTCCGACCGGACTTTCGCCGATGGCCAAGCCACCCCCGAGGGCTACCTGATTAACACCATCTACACGCACAACACGCCGCATCCGGCCACGGCGGCGGCCGATCAATTAGTACCCGATCTCGATTTTCCCACCATCGGCGATCGCATGAACGATAAGGGCGTGACCTGGAAATGGTACTCGGGCGGATGGGATTCGGCCGCGGCAGGCCGCCCGGATTCGAACTTCCAGTTCCATCATCAATCCTTCGCCTTCTTCAAGAACTACGCCGACGGCACGCCCGGTCGCGCTGCCCATCTCAAGGACGAGAAGGATTTCATGGCCGACCTGAACTCCGGGAACCTGCCGGCCGTCTCCTTCATCAAACCCGTGGGCGACAACAACGAGCATCCCGGCTATACGGACGTCAAAAAAGGCGAGCAGCACACGGTCGCTCTGATCGAAGCCGTCAAAGCCAGCGCCATTTGGAACGATGCCGTCATCGTGATCACATATGATGAGAACGGCGGCTTCTGGGATCACGTGGCGCCTCCGGTCATCGACCGCTGGGGCCCGGGCACCCGGGTGCCGGGAATCGTCATCTCCCCGTTCGCCAAAAAGGGGTATGTGGACAAGCACGCCTACGAGACGGTTTCCATCCTGAGCCTTATCGAGCGTCGCTTCAGCCTGTTGCCGCTGAGCTCGCGCGATGCCGCTGCCGCGGATTTGACGGGAACGATGGAGTTGCCGAATTGATCGGCGCGGGCCGCGTTTCCCCGGGACCGGCCCGCATTTTTCCCGTGGGTAGATTAAAAATGACTAGTATTTTTGTCCTATGCGTTCCCCTTATGCCTTCGTTTCGCTGATGATAGCCGCCGCCGCGGCCCTGGCATTGGCCGTGGCCTTGGCCGGATGCTTTCCCGACAGCGCCATGTCTCCCATCGAGGTTACCCTGGAACCCTACCTGATGCCTTCCACCTTCGAATTCACCATGGGGCCGAGGATGGTGGGAACGGATGCGGACAGCCAACGCATAGACTTCTCCGAGGGGGAGATCGAAGGATTCCGGTTCGAATGGGGATATAGGCAAAGGGTCCGGTTGAACCGCCATCACGTCAGCCACCCGGAGATGGATGGCCCCGGTTCCATCGAATACTACCTGGACAAAATCCTATCGAAGGAGGCGGTCCCGGATTGGAGCTTCCGTTCCTTCCCGCTAGACACCGCGAGTTTGCGGCTCGAAGGGGATACCTTGCGTATCAACGCATACGAGCGCACGATCTTCATACCCTCGGCCCAGGATCGGGCCAGTCTGGCGGCGAAGGGCGGGATATTCATGGACCTGCGGGTGCGGCCCCAGGCGGGAGGGTTGGTCGGGGATTCCGTACGGGTTTTGCATTCCGATTCGACCGGCCATTTGGTTCCCGGATAGGCAAAAGGCCGAATCGGCCATGGTCCCGTACTAACGACGGATCCGGAATGCGCTCGACCGGCTACTCTACGGTCACGCTCTTCGCCAGGTTCCTCGGCGTATCCACATCGCATCCCCGCATCACCGCCACATGATAGGCCAACAGCTGCAGCGGCACCACCGAAAGCAAAGGCGTCAGCATATGCAGGGTCTTCGGGATGATGATGGTCCAATCGGCCAGCTTGCCCAGGTTGGCTTCGGAATCGGTGATGGCGATGATCTTGCCGCCGCGGGCCTTCACTTCCTGCATGTTCGACAGCATCTTGTCGAAAAGGGCGTCGGTGGGGGCGATGACCACGGTGGGCATGTTCGAATCGATAAGGGCGATGGGCCCGTGCTTCATTTCGGCCGCGGGATAGCCCTCGGCGTGGATGTAGGAGATTTCCTTCAGCTTTAGCGCGCCTTCCAAGGCCACCGGATAATTGTAGCCGCGCCCCAGGAAGAGGAAGTTGCCGTGGTCCTTGATCTCCTTGGCGATGGACTTGATCTGATCGTTGAGCTGCAGGATCTCCTTGATCTGGTCGGGGATCTTGTTGAGCGCCTTGCAGATCTTCATGCCCTCGTCGGGCGATGTGCGGCGCATGCGTCCCAAAAGCAGGGCGATCAAGGTCAATACGGTGACCTGCGAGGTGAAGGCCTTGGTCGAAGCGACGCCTATCTCGGGGCCGGCATGCAGGTAGACGCCGCCGTCGGTCTCGCGCGCGATGCTGGAGCCCACAACGTTGCAGATGCCCAGGACGGTGGCGCCCTTCTGCTTGGCTTCCCGTAGGGCGGCCAGGGTATCCGCAGTTTCGCCGGATTGGGAAATCACGAACACCAGGGTCTTGTCGTTGATGATCGGGTTGCGGTAGCGGAACTCCGAGGCGTATTCGACCTCGACCGGGATGCCCGACAGCTCCTCGATGAGGTATTCGCCCACCTTGGCGGCGTAGAAGCTAGTGCCGCAAGCCGCGATGATGATGCGCTGGATGGAACGCAATTCCTGGGTCACGAGGTTCAGGCCTTGCAACTTGGCGGTTCCGTCGGGCAGGATGCGGCCACGCAGGGAATTGAGCACGGTGGTGGGTTGCTCGAAGATTTCCTTGAGCATGAAATGATCGAAGTTGCCGCGCGCCACCTGCTCGGCGCTGAACTCGATGTTCTGCACCTCGCGGCGGACCTCGGCATTGGCCTGGTTGGTGATCTTGTAATTGCCGTTCAGGACCACCATGTCGTTGTCGTCGAGGTAGACCACCTTTTGGGTATGTTCCACTATGGGCGCCACGTCCGAGGCCAGGAAGAATTCGTTATCGCCGACGCCCAAGACCAGCGGGCTGCCGCGCCGGGCGCCTACCAGCACTCCGGGTTCATGGGCCGAAACCACCACGATGCCGAAGGCGCCTTCCAGGCTGGCGAGGGCTTCCGAGACGGCTTTTGCCAGGTCGCCGGGCTTGCCGGGCAATTGCTTATAGAACTTGGAGATGAGGTGGACGATGACTTCGGTGTCGGTCTCGGACTTGAAGACCACGCCTTCCTTCTGGAGCGCGGCCTTGATGATGGCGTAGTTCTCGATGATCCCGTTATGCACCACCGCGAATTTCCCGTCTTCGCTGGTATGGGGATGGGCGTTCATCACCGAGGGGGCGCCGTGGGTCGCCCACCGCGTATGGCCGATGCCCACGCTGCCCGTGAGCGGCCCGGTCTTGAGGGCATTCTCCAGTTCCACCAACTTGCCCTTTGCGCGCACCAGTTCCAGCTTGTGGTCGCTCTGGATGCAAACGCCCGCGCTATCGTAACCGCGGTACTCGAGCTTTTTCAGCCCTTCCACCAGGATTTGTTGGGCATTGCGCTTTCCGGTATAGGCCACGATTCCGCACATAGACGTCAATCCTTCGTTGATAAGGCAAAAGGCGAGTTGGAATATCCGAAATTCAATCTGCCGGGACGCATTTTCCTATCCCAATTCCGCTTCGATCGCTTTGCACAGCTTTTGCGCCTGGTCCTTGTCCGGGGCTTCGGCGATGACGCGCACGACCGGTTCGGTGTTGGAAGCGCGCAAGTGGACCCAGCTCTTCTCCCATTCGAAGCGGAGCCCGTCTTGCCGATCGACCTTGGCATCGGGGAAGCGGGTAGCCAGCTTCGCGATGATGGCCTGCAAATCCTTGCCCGCCACCGAATACTTCTGCTTTTCGATATGGTATGCCGGGATGGATGCGGCGATGGCGGAGAGCGGTTTGCCTTTTTCGGCCATCAATTGCAGGGTCATGGCCACCGCCAGGATGCCGTCGCGGCCGTAATGGAGATCCGGCGAAATGACGCCTCCGTTGCCTTCGCCGCCGATGACGCTGCCGTTCTTCTTCATCCCCACCGTCACGTTGATCTCGCCGACCTTGGTGCGCAGCACCGGCACCTTATGGCGCGCGGCGATGTCCTCGACCATGCGGCTGGTGGAGAGGTTCACGGCCACCGGGCCCGTTTTGTGGTCCAGCACGAGCATGGTCGCGAAGGCCAAGGTGTATTCCTCGCCGATGGCCTTGCCGCCGTCGACCACGATGGCGCAACGGTCCGCGTCCGGGTCGGTGGCGAAGCCGACGTGGCAGCCCTTCCGCCGCACCAGCTCTTCCAATTGGACCAGATTCTCCGGCGTGGGTTCCGCCCCATGGGGGAAGATGCCGTTGGGTTCCACGTGGATGAGCTCCATGTCGCAGCCCAGGGCCTTCAATAATTTCGGGACGATAAGGCTGCCGGCGCCGTTCACGGCGTCATAAGCCACGCGGAAGCGTTTGGCGCGGATGAGATCGGGTTTGATGAACGGGAGCTTGAGGACGGCTTCGATATGGCGTTCGTCGGCGCCTTCGCGCCGGCCCACCGGCTTCACGTCCGCCCATCCCTTCCAGTCGAAGCGATTGTTATCCACCAATTCGAAGAGCTGTTTCACCTGGGGCTCGTCCAGGAAAATGCCTTCGTGGGTGAGGAACTTGAGGGCGTTCCACTCGATGGGGTTATGCGAGGCGGTGATGATGATGCCGCCCCCCGCCTTGGATTCGATGACTTCCATTTCCACCGTGGGGGTGCTGGCCACCCCCAGCATGATGGCTTCCGCGCCCGAGGCCGAGCAGGCCGAAGCCACCAGGTTCTCGATCATGAATCCGGTGGGCCGGGTATCCCGGCCGACCACCACTTTCTTGGCGCCGGTCAATTGGATGAACGCGTTCACGTAGTTGACGATCAGGGATGGCGAAAAGGCCGGCCCGATGATGCCACGGATGCCCGAAACGGACCGCATCAATACCGACATCCCTAATCCTCCCTTATGGCTGGCGCGAAGGGCCGTAAGCGACGGCCCGCATTACCCGGACAAGATACCTTAAGGCCGAAGGGCATGTCAATCGCATCGACGCTTCCTAAGCGCCGGAAAATGTTACACTTGCGAGACGACATCTTGACCTTTGCGCCTATGGGTTTGGACATTTTTTACTTGCGGTGGGAAACCTTCGAATGAACCTGATAAGAAAGTGGTTGGGAACCTCGGGAACGGCGCTTCTCTGCATCATTATCCCGGTTCGCGCCCAGTCCCCGTCCCGCCAACCCGTTCCCAAGCTTTCCTTCCGTTATGAGGTGCCCTCCAGCGATACTGCATCCCGCGCCGACAAGCTCATCGTTCACGTGGAGATCGCTCCCGGCTGGCACATCAATTCCGATGCCCCCCTGGACGATTTCCTGGTACCAACGCGGGTGGAAGCGAAGGCGGAAGGATGCGAGTTCGGCAAGCCCGGATACCCGCGGCCCGAACGGGTTCATTCCGATGCCATGGGCGGAGATGTGCTTCTATTCTCCGGCGCCTTCGACGTGGTATTGCCCTTTCTCAAGAAGCCTTCGTCGCGGAATGCGGATGGGCCCGGGGGGCCCCGCACAATCGTCACCTTGAAATATCAGGCATGCGATCAGGCGACCTGCTACCCGCCCAAGGAAATCTCGTCAGAGTCGCGGATGGCTCGCTGAGGTAGGGACGCGGTTCCGACACATGGGAACGATTCGGAAGGGTCAGGCGCCAGGCGGCAGTAGGGTCGCGATCAGATCGTACTCGCTCGCATCGTCGATGCGCACTTTGCGGAAGCTGCCGGGATCGGCTTCCATGGCCCCTTCGGCGCCATAGATCATCACGGTATTGTCCACCTCGGGCGCGTCTCCCTCGGTGCGGCCCGTGAAGTGGTGATCGGCTCCTTCCGCCGCCGCGTCGATGATCACCTCGACGACATCCCCGATGCGCTTCTCGTTCTCTTCCAGGGAGATCTGCCGCTGCAGCGTCATCATCCGATCCACTCGCGCCTCGATGACGTCCTGGGGAACCTTGGGTTCCAGGTCATAGGCGAAGGTGCCTTCCTCGTCCGAGTACGAAAAGCAGCCCAAATGCCGGAAGCGCATCTCCTCCAGGAAGGCCATGAGGATTTCTACGTCCTCTTCGGTTTCGCCGGGATATCCCAGCAGCGCCGTGGTACGTAGGGCGAGGCCCGGAATGGCCTTGCGCATGCGCGCGAGTCCTTCGTGCAACTGCACGGAGTCGTAATTGCGGCGCATGGCCTTGAGCATGGCCGAACTGGCGTGTTGGATAGGGATATCCAGGTACTTGCAAATGCGCTTTTCGTTCGCCATCACGTCGATGAGCCCGTCCGTGATGAAGGCGGGATAGGCGTACATCATGCGGAACCACGGGATGTCGGTATGCCTTAGAAGCGCATGCAAAAGCTGCTCCAGGCTTTCCTGGCCGCCGCTCTCGCGCCCGAAATAAGTCAGGTCCTGCGCGATGAGGGAGATTTCCTTGACCCCCCACTCTTGCAATTGCTGGGCCTCGCCCACGATGTCGGCGATGCTCCGGCTCTTTTGCTTGCCGCGCATGCCGGGGATGGCGCAGAACCCGCATACGCGGTTGCAGCCCTCCGCGATCTTCAGGAAGGCATGATGGCGTTCCTCGCCCATCAAGGCGCGCGGTCCCGCCCCCACCTTGCAGTCCGAAGGCAGGGAGGAGTTGAGCCCCAGGCGCTCCAGCATTTCCCCGGGCCTGTAGGTGCCGATGAACAGGTCCACCTCGGGGATATCTTTTTTGAGATCCTCCATGTACCGTTGCGCCAGGCAGCCGGCCACCACCAGCTTTTCGCCCTTGCCCTTGCTCCCGACCGCCGCGAGGATTTCCTGGATGGATTCTTCCTTGGCGGCTTCGATGAATCCGCAGGTATTGATGACCGTGATGGCGGCCTTTTCGTCTTCCTCATCGGCCAGGATGAATCCGGCCCGGCCGAACTCGCCCAGGATGTTCTCGCTATCGACCTGGTTCTTGGAACAGCCCAGGTTCAGGAGGCGGACTTTGGGGGACGGGGAAATGGCGGAGGCGCCGGCCGGCGGAGCGTCCGGCCGATTTTTCGTTTTACGAGGGGGCATTCAGGAACGGTAGGAAATGCCGAGGCGGATTACCACTCGTCGAGATTGACCTTACCGGAATCGGCCTTGGCAGGCTGGCCCGGGGCCTTCGCGGAAGAGGCGGGCGCGGGCGAGGCGGGAGCCGCATCCGGGGAGGGGGTGGGGGCTGAAGGCGAAGCGGCGGCGGAAGCCGGCTTCGTGCCCGGTAAATCCGACGAGGCGGCTGGAGCGGGCGTGGAGGTTTCCGGCTTGGAATTGCTCCAGGAATCCCCGGAGGCAGGCGCAGCGGGTTCCGCGGTCTTGGGTTCGCTCGGAGCCGCGTCAGTGGGCGTTCCCCAGGTCCCGCCCGGCGGGGCGCTGGGCTCGGCGGCGGCGGTTTTGGATTTCTTGCCCTTACCTTTGCGCGGCGCGGGGGCCTCCGCGCTCGGCGTGGCGCTGCCGGAAGCGGGCTCCGCGGCGGGGGCGGAATAGCTGCCCCCAGCCCCGCCTACGGCGTCGTTCTTCTTATTGTCCACCCAATAGTCATAACCGAGGGGCTTGAGAGTATTGTCGCCGAAGGCCTTGGCGTCCCCGATTTTTAGAAACTTGCCGATGCGTACGCGCTGATAGGTGCCCGACAATTGGGGAACGGGATCGTTTACTTCCGCGACATAAGCGGGATAACCCTGTCCCGAAAGTTTCTCCACCAGGGCCCCTGCCTGTTTCTTGCTCTTGAATATGGCGACCTGGACCACGAAATGGCCGGCATCCGAGAAGCCGGCTTCCGAAGCCGGCGCCGAGGCCGCGCCCGGATTCTTCCCCTTGCCCTTGCCGGGATGGAAGGTGTTCTTGGCGCTGCCGGGCTTATCCTTGCCCACCTGCTGCAAATTGGGCTCCTCGGCCAAAGTCGCCGAGGTATCCGTCTCTTTCGGGGGAGCGGCCGCGGGGACCTCTTCCACGACCGCGGAGTTTTCTTTGTCCTTCTTACAACCGCCAATCAGCAATACCAGGCTGGCGGCAAACACGAATTGCAAATAACGGTGAGACAAACTTGCCCCCTCGGATAACGCGGTTTTCACGAGTTTTCTCTTCCCTCCAGGAATCGTATGACTCCTTTTTGGGGAATTTCAAGGATCTTAACCGACAAACCCCAAATTATACAAAAATTTAATATGCCTCCCTCCTGCATCAACCTGCTTAAGAGCATTTGCAAAGGGGAAGCATCCAATTACCCGGAACCACCTATCGAGGTCTCTCAAGTACCCAGGCAGCGGTTCGTATGGAATGGTAACCAATGAGAATTTTCGGGTTTGTCTAACCTTTTGATTTCACTTAGGTTAAAGAAAGGGATCAGCCGGCGTTAACCTCTCTAAATACCCCCATTTTCATTGACACCGGTAAGCCCGCTTGATACATTACCAAACGGACCTTGGCCGCTTCGGCAGGGTCCTTAGGCACGGAAAAGAGGTGAATTCAACTACCCATGACAGGCGTTATCGTACGACCCGGTGAATCCTTCGAAAAGGCTTTGCGGAGGTTCACCAAGACCTGCGAGAAGTCGGGCATTTTGTCCGACGTGAAGAAGAACCAGCGCTTCGAAAAGCCTTCCGATGAAAAGAAACGGAAGCGCAATCAAGCCATTCGCAAGCATATCAAAGAGCAATTGGAAGCAAATGTCTGAACGCCGGAGACCGGTGGCGCCGTAAGGCGTGCCGGTCGCTAGGTCCCTTCGGACGAAAAGCGGTTCCCCTTCCGGGAACCGCTTTTTTGTTGCCTAAATCTCGTTGATGATGAGGGGCTTGTTGCCCGCGTACTTCTCTTCGAAGTAGTTGAAGATGCAGCACTCGCAGCGCTTGCCCTTCTCGATGTTGATGATGAAGCGATCGACGTATTTGCGGGTGATGAAGAAGCCGCGGCCGTGGTAATCGAAAATGCCCATGGGCAGGCCCTTTTCGTCATGGGTGGTTTGGCGATCGAGCCAATAGAGAACGGTGTGCTTGTCGAGCTTGCCGCCCCGGTCCAGCACCGACACCCCGAACTTTTCCCGATCGCGGCAGGCGGTTACGATCACGGCCTGATCGTCCGGGAGCCGGAAATCCTTCACCCATTCCTGCTTGCGGTCGCCGGACTCATTGCGCGCTCCGTAAAAAAGCGCGTTGGTCATGAGTTCGATCAGCACGACCTTGAATTTGTTGTGCGTCGGGGTACCGGAATAATGCTGCGAAAGCGATTCGCTGATCTCATCGATTTGCGAGGGCTCTACCAGCTTGTAGGTTTGGCTGGCGCAAGGTTCGAGCATGTATTGCGACAAGCCGAAAATGGCGTTGTTGAGGAGCGCGTTCAGGATCTCGCGGATCTCCTTGAAATTCAGGGGGACGGTCTTGGTGATGACGTTGCCTACGTTATGGTCCCGCACCATGCGCATGTAATCGTCGAGGTTATAGGCGGTCATCAGTACGCGCTTGACTTGCGGATACGCGTCTTCCACCTTGCGGAGGAGTTCGAAGCCCGTCATGTGGGGCATATTGATGTCCGAAAGGATCATGTCATAACGCGCTGCGGATAGCTTCAGCAGGGCGGTGGGGCCGTCGGGCGCGGTGTCGGCCGCGTAACCGAAAATGCGAAGCGCGTCCGAGAGCATGTCCCGGATGGGAGCTTCGTCATCCACCACTAGGATCTTGAACATGGGTTTCCGCTTTTGACTAAATTTCCCGAACGTGCCAACATCCGAATTAAACGCAAGTATACGCTCGCGAGGTGTTGAAAGCAAGATGCCTGCGCCTACCGCGGCGGGCTGGATCGAGGGGCTGAATGCCGAACAGGCGGAGGCGGTCTCGGCCGATCCGGACTGCGCGTTGCTGGTCCTGGCGGGGGCCGGATCCGGGAAGACCACGGTGCTTACGCGCCGCGCGGCTTACCTTTGCGATCCCGCCTTCGGAGGAAGGGGGGTGTTGGCCCTGACTTTCACGAAGGACGCGGCCCTGGAGATGGAAACGCGTTTGCGCGCTTCAGGCGCCTGGGATCGAGCCGCCGATCCGCCTTGGATCGGTACCTTTCATGCTTTCGCGTTTTCCTTGATCCGGGAGGAAGGCAATTGGGGGCGTCTCGGTTTTTCCGTCTGCCCTCGCCTGCTCGGGGACGACGATGCGGAGGCCTGGGTCCGTAGCGAATTGGAATCGGAGCGGTCCGCCGGTCGGGCGCCCGATCTGACGCCCGCCACGCTATCCGCTTGGCTGGCGGACGCCTTCGCCGAGGATTCGGACGGGGATGGGGCCCGCGGAGCCGGGGAGCGGGCGGATTGGCGCTGCCGTTTCCGGGCGTATCTCCTCTCACAGGGCATGCTCGGCTTCGGGGACATGGTCACCTTGGCGTTACGTCTGCTGGGCGAGCATCCGGACCTGCTGGCGGGATACCGAGCGCGCTGGCCGCGCATCCTGGTGGACGAATTCCAGGATACCTCGCGGGATCAACTGGAATTGGTCCGACTCCTGGCCGACGATCCGCCGCGCCTGTTCCTGGTCGGCGACGACGACCAAGCCATCTACGGTTTTCGCGGGGCGGATCCCGGCAATCTGCGGGCGGCCATGGAAATGTTCCCCGGCCTGCGCGTGCTGAAGCTGGAAACCAACTACCGCTCTTCAGGTCCCATCGTCAGTTACGCGAATTCCGTTTTCTACGGGAAGCCCGCGGCTTTGCGCAAGCGGTTGCGGCCTGGATCCTCGCGGGGCCACGCCCCCGTACGCACCCTGATCCATGCCGATGGCGCGGAACAGGCGCGCTGGATGATCGGCGAGATGGAGCGGCTGCGGAAAGAGGAAGGATTGGCCTGGTCCGAGATGGCCATCCTGTTCCGCATCAACGCGCTCGAGCCTTATTACCGCGTGGCTTTGGAGCGCCTGGCGGGGGCCGAAGCGGCGCGGGAGGTGATCTTGGCCACCGTGCATGCGGCCAAGGGGCTCGAGTACGCCGCCGTCTTTTTCATGGGGCTGGAGGACGGCATCTTGCCCAATCGGCGCGCCGGCGCTCCCTTGCCCCGCGAGCGGATGGACGAGGAACGGCGCATCTTCTACGTGGGCGTAACGCGCGCCCAACGATTCCTCTACCTTTGCGCTTGCCGCCGCCGCGTCTTGCGGGGCAAGCCGGTGCAGGCCGCGCCCTCGCCCTTCCTGCGGCGGGGCCTTTCGGCCTGGCCGGTCGCCATGACACAGGCCCTGAGGGCCCTGCGCGGAAAGGATGCCCGATCATGATCCTGCGGGTCCTCAAGATCCTGGCCTACATGCTGGAGAGCATGTTCGGTTACGTGTGGAATCGGCTTACCAGGGCCATGGATCCCGAGGTTTGGCTGACGCGCCAATTCCGGCGATGGACCGGATACGTTCTGGAGGTGTTCGACGCCGATGTGGCCATGGAAGGGACCGAGTATTTGGCCCAGCACCCCGGCCGTAAAATCATCATCATGTCCAACCACCAGAGCCAACTCGACATCCCGTGCCTGGCGAAGGCGGCGGATCGCTTGATCGGGTTCGTGGCCAAGCGCGAATTGTCGCGCGTGCCGCTTCTGAATTACTGGATGCGGCAGATCGGCTGCATATTCATCGATCGCACCGACAAGCGCGGCGCCCATCAAGCGCTGGAGAAGGCCGCGAACGCCATGTCGGACAAGCCCCTGGTCGTTTTTCCGGAAGGTACGCGCAGCAAGGACGGCAGCCTGCTGCCCTTCAAATTGGGAGGGACGCGGTTGGCCCTTCTGGCGCAGGCGGTCATCGTTCCGGTACGCATCGAAGGTTCCCGTGACGCCGTCGAAAAACGCAAGCCCGGAGCGCGCCGGATTCCCGTGCGGCTCAAGGTTTTCCCGCCTTTCGACACCCAAGGGCTGGACGGGGGCAAGGCATCGCAAGTCCGAATCAAGGAATACGTGGAACGATGTTGGCACGGCGGCAACGCACCCAGCTGAACCGGGCCCTGTCCAAGCTGGGCCTGTGTTCCCGCGGCTTGGCCGCGGCTTGGATCGCTCAAGGCCGGGTGCGGGTCAACGGCGAGATCGCATCCTCCCCCGAACAATGGGTCGAGTTGGGATCGGATCGGATCGAGGTCGCCCCGGGGGAAACCGTCGGGGCGGGGGAGAAGGGTAACGCACCTGCTACCCCGGCGGCCCGCATCTACCTGTGCATGCACAAGCCGCCCGGCTACGTGACCTCCCGCAGCGATGAAATGGGCCGCAAGACCATTTATGATCTGCTCCCGCCGGAATGGCGGGGCGGTTGGATTTTCCCGGTCGGCCGGCTGGATCGGGATTCCGAAGGGCTCCTGCTCCTGACCAACGACGGGGCCTGGTCCGATTTGCTGACCGATCCCGCGCGCCACGTGGCCAAGGTCTACCGAGTGAAGCTGGACCGCCGTCCCGGCCCCTTGGATCTGGAGCGCTTCCGCTCCGGCATCGATCTGGATGGGCGGCCCACCGCCCCGGCGGGAGTCGTAGCCGAAGGTGGAGGCTGGTATCGCGTAACCCTCACGGAAGGGCGCAACCGCCAGATCCGGCGCATGTTCCATGCGCTGGGTTATAAGGTCAGGCGTCTGGTCCGGGTCTCGATCGGGTCGTTGGAACTGGGCGAGTGCGTCCCCGGAACGGTGAGGCCGCTGACGGAGTCGGAAACCGAAGGGTTGGCGGAGCCCGCGCGCTAGCGGAACTGTACTTGGATCGTTGTATCCCTCACGCCGTAATGATCGTCTTCGGCTTGGATGCGTATGGGTATGGAGGATCCTGCGGAGGGAAGGGGGAACGTATGCTTGTAAGGCGGTACTTTCGTGAAGGGGGTGGCCGGAGACGTTTCCCGTTCAAAGGTGTCGTTCGACCAAAAGACTATCACCTGGGTGAGGCTATCGCCCCTGCTTTTATCCGCATCCGTCACCGTCAGATCGAAAGTCACCGTCAGGGAGTCCCCGGCCGGAGTGGCAGCGGGTATAAGATTCTTGATCACGATCGAAGGCGGGGTATTCTTCACGACCGTGAAGCTGGGCACGGGAACGGGAATCGAATCCTCGCAATCATCGATGATCCAGCCTTTCGAATCGTATTGCCCCGCAGTCGTGAACTGTTGCGTCCACTGGCTCGTGGCCGTGGGGGACGGTTCGGGGTTGAACCAGGGATTGGCCGCGAGGGTCGTTTCATCTTTTCGGGTCCAAAACAGATCTATCCTTTCGATGCCTCCATCCGTGTCATGGCCGTGGACCTCGAAGGTGAGCGGATCCCCTTCGAGATAAGTCGATGTCGGATTCGGATCCAGAAGCCTGGCCCACCCCGTGGGAGGCACGTTGGTATGGGTCCTCAATGTGAGGGTGTCCTTCGCCTTTTCCCCGTTCTTATCGGTGATTTCGATGGCTAAGAGATTATAGTAGTCGGTGCTGTTATCGGAATTGGGCAACCCCCCCTGCGCGTCCGGCCGAGGCGGGATGATTTCGACTTTGGCGAAATCATGCCCTGGAACCACCGTGCAAGACAGAAGCGTGTCCATCGTCCGGAGGGTTGGCGCGTTAATGGTCCATAACCTGATCGAATCGCATCCCCCGTCCGAATCATCGGCTTTGAAATGGACGGGTTCTATGAGTCGAATGCCGGCTCTATCGCATCCGGCCCGGATATAGCGGGCCCTCTCGCTCGCATCGAACTGGGCATAGGGCTTGATGTTACGGACCCACTCGAAGGGCATGGTGTCGATGCCGACCAGGTAGCCGCCGCTTTTGCTCATGGCCATGAGCGAATACACCTTGAGGATGACCGTGTCGGGGCCGGGTTGGACCCCCGTCTCGGTCGACGCCCTGGGCCGGAAGCGCGGCGAGTAGGATTCCGGGTCCAACTGGACATGGTCCACCCAGCGCCCATGGCTCAGCCGATCGGTATGCAAGAAGGTCCATTCGTAACGGAACCGCCCATTAGTGTCCGCCGGGGTGGCTTGCCAATCCAAGTCCAACGGAAACCGCACCACGCCCCCGTCCGGCCGCGGGATACCCACCTTACGGATGATTTCCGCTGGCGGATACCAATCGGCGAGGCCGCGGCGCGCCAGCCTGGCGACCGCATGCGCGCCGGCCTTGGTCAGGTGAACGCTCGCCACGCTATCGAAATACCACTCATGGCCGCAAGTGAAGGCGTACTGGCCGGTGGGCCCGGCGACGATCCGGAAAACGCCTTGTTCATCGGTGATAGCCGAGACGGACTGGCTGGAATCCATGCACGAGGCGCCGGCCAACGCTTCGCCCGTCCAGGCATCGACCACCTTCACTTCCAGGTCGGCCCGGCTCAGCGTCTTGTTATCTACCAGGTTGTCCCAGTAATCGCACCCGCCCGCTGCCAGGAGCACGGCGGCCGCGGCGGCCCATCCGGCGCGGGCGAAACTCACCCTTCTTCCCCTTCGGAGGCGTCCACGTCCTGATCCCCGACCAGCTTGTATTTGCGAAGCATGCTCTTGCAGGTGTTGCGGGAGATCTGCAAGTGCTCGGCGCAACGGGTGATGTTGCCTTTGTAAGCCTTGAGGCAGCGGCGCAGCAGGGCCGATTCGTACTCTTCCCGGAAGGCTTCCAGGGTTTTGCCGTCCAAGCCGGCTTCGGCATCCCCGGATGGCCCTGGAGCGCCGGTCGCCGCTTCCAGCCCTAAGTCGGCGGCGGAAACGCGATCGCCTACGTGGAACAGCCAGGCGCGCTGCAACTTATTCTCCAGTTCGCGGACATTACCCGGCCAAGAGTGGGCGCGCATCGCCTCCAAGGCATCGGGCGAAAAGGACCAATCGGCGCGGCCGAAATGCTTTTGTATGAAGTGCCGCGCCAGGACGGGAACGTCGTCGGGGCGCTCGCGCAGGGAAGGCATTGCCAGGGGCAGCACATGCAGGCGGTAGAAGAGGTCCTGCCGGAAGCGTTGGGACTTTACGCGTTCTTCCAGATTGTAATGGGTCGCGGCTACGATACGCACGTCCACTTGCATGGCCTCGCTCCCGCCCAGCCTCTCGAAGCGGCCTTCTTGCGCGAAGCGCAGCAATTTCCCCTGCAATTCCAGGGGCAGATCGCCGATCTCGTCGAGGAAAAGGGTGCCGCCATGGGCGCCTTCGACCTTGCCGATGCGCCGCGCGACCGCGCCGGTGAAGGCGCCTTTCTCGTGCCCGAAGAGCTCGCTCTCGATGAGGTTGGCAGGCAAGGTGGCGCAGTCGACGACCACGAATGGTTTTCCGGCGCGCGCGCTATAATGGTGGATGAGTTGGGCGATATAGGTCTTGCCCGTGCCGGTTTCGCCCGTGATGAGCACGGGCAGATCGACCGTGGCGAGCTTGCGGGCCAATGCCTGGATCTTCTCCATCGGCCCGCCCTCGGCGAAAACCAATTGCGTGCGCATCTGCTTCAGGAAGCCGTCCAGCTCCCGGTTCTGGCGCTCCAACGCGTCGATGGCCTTGCGGCTCTCCTTGTCCTTCTCGTCCAGAAGGCGGCCGGTCTCCTGTCGGTGCAGTTCCTCGATCTCGGCGAGGTTGCGCCAAAGCACCGAGGCGAACAGCAGGATCATTTCCAGCAGGTCGCGGGATTCTTCCCGCGGTTCGGCGGGAAGGCCGTCGGCCAGGAAGGCGATCCACCCGCGACCGGGGGCGGACGCGAAGGCCAGCGTGGCCCGCCATTCCGTGCCGCGCGACTCGATCTTAAGGACGCGCTCCCCGGAGTCGGGGGTAGCGGAATTCATGGCCTCCCAGGCCGCGAGTTCCAGGGGAGGAGGCGAGGGCAAATCCTTGGGCTTCTCCGCGGAGATGAAGACCGTCCGGCATTCCAACTTCCGCGTGAGGGTCTCGGCCAGCTTGACCGCGAACTGGGAGAGCGCGCGCGACTCGGCCAGTTCCGATACGGTCTCCACCAGGCTCCTGAGGAAATCCTGATGCCGTTCCACCTCGAGCAGGATTTCCTCGGCCTCCCGCCGTAGCGCCGGGCTCTGGATGGCCATGGTATGGATCTTCCGGTTGAGGCGATCCAACGGGAGCGGCCCTTTGGGGAAAGGATTGTTCGCCAGGAAGCGCAGTTGGATGTCGCCGAAAGCCAGGACGTCCCCGTCCTTCAAGGCCCAGGCCGAAACCGCCTTGCCGTTGACTACGGTGCCGTTGCGGCTCTTCAGATCCAGCAAATGGTAGCCATCCTCGCGGTTGAGGATATTGCCGTGGAAGGATGAGACCTTGGGATCGTCCAGTTGGACATCGTTGGCTTCGTTGCGCCCTAAGGTGGTGATCACCTTATTGAGGGCGATGGGCGGGTGATCCCCGGATTCCCATACCAATTGCGCCCCGATACCGAAGCTGGACATCTTATTCCCCCCTGGATGCGATCAAAGAGAAAAGATAGGCACCCAGCGCGATGGACAAGGTCACCCTTTGGGTCCACTGCCACCTCAATTCGTTCCCGAGTTCGGCATGGCCGCGTATCCCGTCGGCATCGCGCTCGGCGGCGCTCATCTGCGAAGAAGCGTAAAGCGAGAAAGCCAGTCCTCCCGCTTGCAAGATCGCCAGGGTCAGTCCTTGCTTCCGCCTCCCCCGGTAGAGCCAGCCGCCGCCCAACGGGATCGCCCCCATGGCCAATCCGATCCCGGGCGGACCGTTCTTGCCGGCGCTCGATGGGAAAGGGGCCGGAGGCGCGGAACCCGCCGATGGGCCGGAACCGGGATAAGACGGTATCGGAACCAGCTTATCCGAAGGTACGATTAAGCTCACCGGTAGGGCGGTCCCGGTTCCCCTTCCGGCGCTGGCGACGCGTGGCGGCGAGTCGCGGCCCGATGCCGAATCGTTGTCTTTGGAGGGAGAGGCGGAGCGCCCCTGTTGCGCCTGGGCGAAGGAGGCGAGGATGGCGCTGTCTTCGTTGCGGGGGAATTGGAACAAGCTGTCCAATTCGAGCAAGGCGCGGAAATCCGCATTGGCCTCTTCGCTCTTGCCGAGGCGCGCGGATGCCATCCCGGAATATTGGAACAAGGCCAGGGAGTCCCGATGCCTTAGCGCGATCGTTCGGCAAGTTTCGAGCACCGCCAAGGCCGAGTCATAGCGTCCTTGATGATACAAGGCGGCGGCCCGCTTAAGTGACGGCTCGGAACGGGCCGTCGCCACCGCGAGCGCCGAGGCGAGCAGCAGGAGGAATCGCATCAGCGCCGCCTGCGCGAAACGGAGAATCCGCCATCGGTGTCCAAGCTCAAAACATACAACGTATCTTCCGATACGAAGAGGCTGCTGGTAATGGCTCGACCCGAACCCGGCGGTTTAAGGGTGATGTTGACCAGACCCGGCGCCACCGCCCAGCCGCCTTTCGGCCCAGGGGAGACCCATTCCGCGCTGTCGTCCACGGAGACGCGCGTTCCTGCGGGTCCGGAGATGGCCACCGCGGGAGGGCGGGGTCGCCGCGGGGCGGCGTTTACCGCTCGGGCGGATGCGCGCATCCCCGCGGCGTTGATGTCCGCGTGAAGGGCGGGAGGGACGCCGATCTTTTCCGCGGGTTCGCTGGGCGAGGCAGGGACGGCGGCAGGCCGCGCGTCGCTGCCCGATACCGGTCCGGAAGGCTGAGGGGGAAGGTTCGGCCGTTGCGGCCCCGCGAGAGCCGCCGCCTTCGCCAGGTCGGAAGGGGCACCCGCGTTCCCGCGGCCGGCCCGGGCCCAAGCCAACACGGCGAAGGTAACCGCCAGGCTACCGATGGCGATCCATGCTAGGCGTTTGGCAGGCCGGGAAGCCGGGCCCGCCTGTCGATCGCCGGCCGGGGCGGGTTCAGCGCCGACTGCCATGGTGGCGGCCCCGGACTTCTGGCGCAACGGGGGAAGCGCCAGGAGTTCCCGCAGCATGGGGCTCTCCGGTTGCCGCCGCAAGGCGCGCTCCAAAAGGCCCACCGCTTCCCGATGCCGCCCTTCCGCGCGCATGCGCATGTAAAGATCGCGGAATGCTTCGCCTTCCGGCAACGGGGTCTCGGACGGCGCCCCCGGATGGGCCCCATCCAGGCCGAGCTCGTGGCGCAGGGTCGCTTCCGGATCGGCTTCGCCGCAAACGTCGCGATAGGCCGCCTTCAATGCCGCCGAAACTTCCGACGATCCGGCCCCGTTCAGCGCCGCCCGAACGATTCCGGCCACCGGCGCGGGCAGGCGCCGCAGGCGATCTTCCGGAGGGCGGGAGCGGGCCGTTTCGATCTCGCGGATGGCTTGGGTAACACGAGTGTTACCGGGTCCGGGATCGAAGAGCGGTTCGCCCAGCGCGGCATAGTAAAGGAGGGAACCGAAGGAGAATAGATCGGAAAGGCGCGTCCCCGGCATGCCCGCCACGTGTTCGGGGGAAAGGAATGCGGGCGTCCCGACGATGCGGCCTTCGGATGACCGCAATCGTTTGCCGGCCATCCCGAAATCGGAGAGCTTGACCGTTCCTTGGCGGCCGATCAACACGTTCGCCGGCGAAAGATCAAGATGCAACACGTCGTGGCCGTGGGCATGCATCAAGGCGTCGAAGGTTTGCAGGCCCACGGCCAGCGCGGCGGCCGGGGACATCGCTCCGCGCGCCTCGATCCATTCGGCCAGGTTCCAGCCCTCCACGTACTCCATGCAGATGAAGGCGGTATCCTCATGGACGCCGAAGTCGTAGATGCGGACCACCTTGGGGTGATCGAGCCGCGCCATCAAGGTGGCTTCGGAAAGGAATTCGTCCGGGGAAAGGATGTTGCCGGGCTGGGAGAAAGAGGGGATTTTCAGGGCCACGATGCGATTGATAGGCTGTTGCAAAGCCTTGAAGATGCGGGAGGTCCCGCCGTCGCCGATCAAGCGCACGAGGTAGAACTTGCCAAGCGATTGACCGGCCTGAATCGTTTCTGATCTTTCCGACGGGTCCATGGATGTCTTCGTGGTTCGTTATTGATCGAAATATTCGGAAAATCGTCGAAAATTGGCCGAATCTAATATAGCGGGCCCCCGGGGTTTCTACAACCCAATCCTCCCAAAGCCCAGGTCGATATGCTGGATCCGTTCTCCGCGGGGAAACACCAAGCTGCCTTGCACCATGCGGCTTGGTACTTAAGGCCCCGGCGGAAGGGCCGGATTTCAGGGATGGGCCGAAAACAGGGGCGCGGACTGCTGATCCGCGTTGTAGCTGGAACGCACCATCGGCCCGGAGACGCAAATACGGATGCCGTTTTCCAGGGCATGGACGCGCAGCGTCTCGAACTCCGCCGGGGGTACATAGCGCTCAACGGGGAGATGGTCGCGGGTGGGTTGGAGGTACTGCCCCATGGTGAGGATGTCGACCTTGAGCGAGGCGACATAGGCGATCATCTCCTTCAGCTCCTCCCCGCTTTCTCCCAAACCCAGCATCAGGCTGGTTTTGGTGCGGAAACCGCGCCGCTTGGCATGGGCCAGGACGACGCTGCTGTCCCGGACATTGCCGCGGCCCCGTACTGCCTTCTGCAGCCGCGGTACGGTTTCGAAATTGTGGTTGAGGATGTCCGGGGACGCGTCGAGGATGCGATCGATCAAGCCGACGTCGGCTTGCATGTCGGGGATGAGGACCTCGATGCGGCACTCGGGAGCGGCGGCGCGCGCCGCGCGAATGGTCTCCGCCCAGACGTCCGCGCCTTGATCGGGAAGATCATCGCGCGACACGGAGGTGATGACGGCATACTTGAGTTTCATGAGCCGTACCGACTCGGCTACGCGCGCAGGCTCTTCACGGTCATATTCCCCGGGCCGTCCTTTGGGGACATCGCAAAAGCGGCAACCGCGCGTACAGGTATTCCCGAGGATCATGAAGGTGGCGGTGCCCTTCGACCAGCACTCCCCCAAGTTGGGGCAACTCGCGCTTTGGCACACGGTATTCAGGCCATGCTCTTCCACGGTCGCGCGCACCTTGGAGTAGGCTTCGCCACCGGGGATACGGGCTTTGAGCCAAGCTGGTTTGCCCGGAAGCGCTCGGCGTACGGGAAGGACAGGTGCGGCGGAAGGGTCGGGAGCCATAATCCAAAGATACCCATTATTGTATGTTTATTGGCCATCCCAGGCGAAAGGCGGGGTTTTTGAATCGGTTATTCGGCGTGCGAACGGGTCTCCTACTTGCTTTGGCGACCGCGCATCCGGCGCTCCCTGCGGACTCCGGGAAGTATTCCCTTTCCGGAGGGACCTTGATGGGATATACCGACGGGATGAACGGCGCCGCCTGGCCGAACGTCTTCAAAGATCCGCTGGGCAACAACAACCGGGCCGGTTTTTACATCAGCCAAGCCCGCTTGAACGGCAACGTCGCCCTGGATAGCACGTTTTCCGTGACGGCGGTTTGGAACGCCATGGCCATGGATCTCCAGGAAGTCTATCTCACAAAAAGATGGAACGATTATATCCTCAGAGCGGGTAAGTTCCGGGGCGCGGGCCTTAAATCGGTGACCGATGAAGACGAGTTCGGGCGGAATCTCGTCAATGCCCCGCGCTACGCGCGTTTGTGGTCCTATTGGGCGCGCACCTTCGCCGGCCGCGATTTCGGCGTTGAGATCGAGCGCGACTTCCGCGCCGGCGGGATCCGCAACCGCCTCTTCATCCGCAATGCGAACGGTGAAAACGTGATCAATGACGAGCCTAGCTTCCTGGGCGGCCGGGTGACCCAGGTCTTAGGAATCGATTATGCCCTGGACTGGCGGATTTCCCCCTTCACCGTTTGGGGAGGCCATATCGGGATGCTCGCGGATCGGAGCTGGGACCAGTTCGTCGGGAGCCACGAGGGGTGGAAAGCGCAGTATTGGTTCAAGTCGAACGCCGTGGCGGACGGGTCGCTCAACCACTCCCTGGACATGGGCCGGGTCCACCTTTTCAACGAGGCCTTGCTCATGTATTTGCGCGACGTGCCGCATCCATCGGACTCCGCGGCCACGCAGTTATGGGGGGGTTCTTCCTTGATCCGCTTCGACCATTCGGATCGCTGGTCTTCCGTATTCCGGTACGAGTTCACCGATCCCAGCGACGGTACCTACCCGCAAGACGGATTGCATATGTTCACCTTGGGGGCCATCTACCACCCCCGACCTTCGGAACATCCCGGCATGAAAGTCACGGCGGAGTACGTTCGCTCCTACGGGGAACAACTCCAGCACTTCGTGTCCGACGACGTGGTCAACTGCCAGTTCCAGATGACGTTCTAACCGGGCGCTTGGGAGCGCGTCCCGAGCGGGGGCGTTTCCAAGCCCTATAGGTGCGCGCGTCCAGTCTCCCGGTAACGCGGCCTTGGTATCGCCCTTCTTTCTTCAGCTTCCCCTGCAACGCCATCACGTCTTCCCCTTCCGATCCGTAGGTAAGCGCGGTTCGGCCCGGTCCCAGCATCAGCTTTAGTGCTTCATCCGCCGGCGCGAGCAGGATGGGGAAGGCTGTTTGCGGGACGGCATAAAGAAGCTTGTGAAAGGTCTGCCAGGGACCGCGATTGGACGGCGCATCCGACCGTCTCGGGCACAGCGGCAATCCGGCCACAACCATGCAACCCGCGCTGCTGAATCCCGGCCCGAGGCCGTCCAGGTTCCAACCGCAGTGGAGGTTATCATAGGGGTTACCGTAGTACAGGGGTGACGTAGCCGAATAGGGCAGGCCCCGGGGGCTGCGCCGGTACAGCCGCGAGGCGGTCTGGCGCAGCGCCTGATGGCCGTTCAGCTTGCCTTGCAGATGCTCGCCCTTGGTCAAGTCCACGTAGTAGCCCGGCTCCAATTGGTTGGTACCCCGCCCCCGCATGTTCCCTTTGCGGGCCGCCGCCTTGCGAACGTTATCCTTGTGGGGCACGGTCGATCCCGGGGCCGCGAATATCCTCCCGCCCGCCCGATCCCAGATCCCCAAGGTACAGCGCATATGCACATAGTCGACCCGGGCCCTATGAACGCGAAGGGAGCGGACCCAGCCAGAGGCGGGAGTTTCGGGAAGGGCCCCGCGCAGAGCGAACAGGACCAGCCCGGAAGTTGGCATGGGGAGACGATAGGCCCGGAACAAGCGCTCCAGGGCCGCGGAATCGAGACGGAACGGCTCGGAATCGGAACGGTCGGGCATGGGACCCAAGGTAATTAATTGGGCCTGGCCGGCCCGGTCTCAACATGCGACAGGCGTTCCAGCCCTTGTCGCATTTCCGAATGCCTTCTCCCGGACGGACGCTTCGGAAGCCTTGGCGATGGGCCGATCCGCGCCTCTGGGCTGGTCCGTCCCATACTTGGAAGCATGGCACGCAGGTTGCTTTTCCAATGGTCATCCATGGGCCAAGGCCCGGAAAGGTTTCAAGGAGGACATCGCCATGAACAACTCTCTCGTTTACAACCCCGCCAAATGGCTCGACCAATTTTTCAACGACTTCGATTCGAACGGGTCGGCTAAGCAAGGTTTCGCTCCCGCCGTGGACGTCGTAGAGGACAAGGAAGAGTTCCTGCTGCGGGCCGAGTTGCCGGGCGTTCCCAAGGAGAACATCAAGGTCGAAGTGAAGGAGAACCGTTTGACCGTAAGCGGAAACAAGGAAAGCTTCCATAAGGATACCAAGGGCGAATACCGCTACGTGGAATCCAGCTATGGCGCCTTCTCCCGCACCTTCGAGCTTCCGCGCAACGTCCAAGGCGGCGAAATCAAAGCCGAGTACGCGCACGGAGTCCTGACCCTCAGGATCCCGAAGGCGAAGGAAGCCCTGTCCCGCACCATCGAGATCCGGTAATCGCACCCTCCGTTGGGAGGAATGGAGGGCGGGCCCAAGGGCCCGCCCTTTTTACAGCGGAGTTTTAGAGGTAGCCGCGGTCCTTGAGCAGAACCAAGATCCTATCCACCGCCTGCTCCACCGTCTCGCGATCGGTATGCACGGTGAACTCGGGGTGTTCGGGGGGCTCGTAGGGAGAGGAGATGCCGGTGAATTGCGCGATCTCCCCTTTGCGGGCCTTCACGTACAATCCTTTCGGATCACGCTTCTCGCATTCGGCGATGGGCGCGTCCACGAAAACCTCGATGAAGTCCGGGCCGATAAGGTTGCGCGCCGATTCCCGTTCGTAGCGGAACGGGGAAATGAAGGAGACCAAGGTCAAGACATTGGCGTCCCATAGCAATTGGGCCACGTGGGACACGCGCCGGTTGTTCTCTTTCCGATCCGCCTCGCTGAATCCGAGATCGGAGTTCAGTCCCAGCCTCACGTTGTCCCCGTCGAGAAGGTACGAGAGGCGACCCATCGCGTTGAGGCGCGCCTCCAAGGCGTTCGCGATGGTGGACTTTCCGCTTCCGGAAAGGCCCGTAAACCAAAGCACCGCGCTCCGGTTCCCGCTGATGCGGATGCGCGCGGCGCGATCCACGGTCACGCGGTGGCGCACGACGTTTTCGTTAGGCTTACCGTCCATGCTCAGAATCTAATTACCGGATCGCGCCCGCGGAGCGCAAGCGCGCCAAGGCCGCGTCGACCAGCCCGGCCAAAGCCCCGGCTTCGGCATCCGCGGCGGCTTCCAAGGCGAGCGCGGCATGCGGCTTGACCTGGGCTTCCAAGGATCCGATGCCGTCGGTATCCAAGCCCCGGACCGCGGCCACGACGATCAAGCCGGCGTCGAGCAGCAAAGCGGCGGCCTCCCCCAGTTTGGCGGAAGGGGATTGCGCGTCCCAGCTCGCTTCGGCGGTGAGCGGCGATCCGCCCGCACGCGCGGCGGCATCCGTATCCCCCGGGACGGGGGCCCCATGGGCATCTTCCGTCTTTCCGGGTTCGGCCAGCCCCAGATAGAAGGCATGACGGCCGAGGGCGGCGAGTTTCGCCTCGATGGCCTTGGCAGGACCGTGCGGGTCGCGACCGGGCCCCCCCACGACCACCAACAAGGCCGGTTTCTGGCCCAGCAGTTGGGCCCGGGAATCGGCGGGCAAAGAAGACCGGACCAAGGCGGTCACCGCGGGTCCCTGCACCTGGACCTCATCGGGTAGGGCCTCGCGGATGATGCCTCCGCCCGCGATTTCGTACTGATCCACGATCACGAAACGGCCGGTGGCCTCCAGGCGGGCGATGGGATCGAAGGCAAGCGGCTTGGAAAGTTCGATGACGCAATCGGCCACGTCATGGCGTTCGACGGCGGACTTCGTTTCCGCTCCGGCGGTTTCCGAAGCGTCGATGAGGTAATTGATCCGTTCCAGCCGGCAGGGGATCTTGGCGGTACCGAGCTTAAGGAAATAGGTCTTGCCGGCCGCGAAAGGTTTTTTCCCCATCCAGAACAGGTTGATGCGCAAGCGGCGCGCGACTTCGGCCGGGGCCTCCGAGGCGATCACCGCGAGTTCGCCGCGTCCGATGTAGATCTGCTGCGCGAGGGTGAGCCCGGTCGAATAGCCGACGCCGATCTCGTTCCGCTTGGCGGCGTGAAAGGCCTCGATGGAGGCGACGCGGCTCTTCTTGCCGGAAGGCAGGAAAACGACTTCGTCCCCGACCTTGACCGACCCCGATTCCACCCGGCCCGTCACGATGCGGCGATCGTCGCCCAGGGAAGTGAACTTATACACGTCCTGGACGGGCATGCGGAAGGGCTGGTTGGCCTTGGGAGGTTCCTTCTCGAAGGCGTCCATGGCGGCCAGCACGTTCGGGCCCTTGTACCAGGCCATCTTATCCGAAGCCTTCGTGAGGTTCTCGCCGTTGAAGGCCGAGATGGGGATGAAGAATTTCGGCGTGGCCCCGATGCGGGCCAAGAAGGCGATGAACTCGTCGCGGATGTCCTCGAAGGCCTCCCGCGAATAGCCCACGAGATCCATCTTGTTAACCACCACCGCGATCTGCTTGATGCCCAGCATGGAAAGGAGGTAGCCGTGGCGCTTGCTGTTCTCCCGGATGCCTTCCTTGGCATCGATGACCAGTACCGCCGCTTCGGCGCGGGCCGCCCCGGTCACCATGTTCTTCAGGAATTCGATGTGCCCCGGAGCATCGATGATGATGTAGTCGCGCTTCCCGGACTTGAAGAAGGTGCGCGCGGTATCGATGGTGATGCCCTGGGCTTGTTCGTCCTTGAGGGCGTCCAGCAGGAAAGCGTATTCGAACGGGCGCGAATTGCGTTCGCAGAATGCGCGCACCGACTCCAATTTTCCGTCGGGCAGCGATCCCGTATCGGCCAGGAGCCGGCCCACCACGGTGCTCTTGCCATGGTCCACATGGCCCACGATGACGATGTTCATGCGGATGCGGCCCTCGACCTTGCCGGCCGTGTCGGCGGAATAGGTGGGGATGGCGATGCGGGTCTGTTCCATTTTCGGTTCCTGTGCGGTCATCGTTGCTTACATGTATCCGTCGCGGCGGAGCGTCTCCAGCCCGCCGCCGTCTTCCTTATCCTGGGCCCGGCCGGAGCGTTCCGCGATGTTCACGAACTTCCCGGTCTTGAGCTCGGCCACGATCTCGGAGACGTTCTTCGCGGTCGATTCCACCGGGGTGGTGCAAGGGTAGCATCCCAGCGACCGGTAGCGCTTGCCGTTGCCCTGATCGAAGTAGAGATCGATGATCGGGATGTTCTCGCGTTCGATGTATTCCCAGATGTTGAGCTCGGTCCAATCCAGCAAGGGATGGATGCGCAGATGGGTGCCGGGCGCGAAATCGGTCTTGAACTGGTTCCACAATTCGGGCGGCTGATCGCCCACGTCCCATTCGTTGTTCTTATCGCGGGGCGAGAAATAGCGTTCCTTCGAACGCGAGCCTTCTTCATCCGCCCGGGCGCCGACGATCACGCCCGTATAGGGCTCCTTGTTCTTGTCCAGTTCATACTTCCCGGTCTGGAGGTTGAGCCGGTAGCGAGGCCATTCGCCCGAAAGCGTATTCCGCAGCGCGTCGGTCTTCAGGGCCTTGCAGCATTGCAGGCGCGTGATTTTCCCGTTGGGGAAGGTTTCGCCCCTGGCCAGGGCTTCCTTATTTTGGCCATAAACCATGGTCAAATTCCAATCCATGGCCAGCTTGTCGCGGTAGGTGATCATGGCCGGGATCTTGTACGAGGTATCGATATGCACCAGGGTGATCGGTACATGGCCGAAGAAGGCCTTGCGCGCCAACCAGAGCAAGACGGTGCTGTCCTTGCCGATGGACCAGAGCATGGCAAGGCTCTTGAAATTGGCGTAGGCCTCGCGCAGGATGTACACGCTTTGGTTTTCGAGTTGGTCCAAATGATCTTGCTGCATGGGTATTTCCGCTCCGGCCGGCTAATCTAACATATTATTTCAATGGGGATAAGATTGGGCCCACACCTCATTCTAAAGCCATTAATTTCGATTATTAAAGGGGATTTATATCCTATATTGTCTATATGATTAAAAGAAATCGAATATACCATACTTGTTTTATAGGTTTTCTTCCAAGGTGATGTTTTTTCAGGAATATATTCTTCCAGCTAAGCGTCCTATAGAAAGGGATGTGGTTCGTTAGAATCCTCCGCCGGGAGAAAAGCAAATGAGACCCAGACTTGATCGATTCATCCCCGTCGTGGTGGCCGCGCTCGGTATGGGGGTGCTGTTAACCGGGTGCGATTCGAGCCCGAACGGGAGCGATGGCGGCACCCAGGACGGGACATATATGACGGCCCTGATCGATGGAAAGCCTTGGTACGCGGAGATGGGCGCCAGTTTTTCCGTCAGGCCTCCCGGAGATACCGGATCAGACGAGTCATTGCCGCCTGGGATAATTGGCGTTGACCTGAACAACAACTCATTCAGCTTTGCTATTCCGACCGACCAACCCGATAGCGTGCCCTTGGATAGCATTCCAGGGAAACATATCGGTGAATTCACGAAGGATGGGTATTTCTTTTTCACGCGTTCGGGTTATGTCAAATTCACCCGGGTATCGGGCACCCAGGTGGAAGGGATTTTCGCTTGCGAAATGGTGGCGATACCCGAATACGAGGATTCGCTTAAGGTGATCCAGGTGACGAACGGGAAATTCCTGGCCAAGGCAGTGGTCGTACCGAGCGCGAAAATCCCAAGCCCTTAAGGAATTCCTCTTGCCGGGCCGACGTCCCGGAAACCGGCGCCTAAAGCGGCATCCGGGAAAGCCCGTATTGCCGTGGGAGACCCATTAACCCATATTTATCCGATAAAGGGGTCCCCATGGCCATCTCCGGCTCCGCCGTTATCCTATCCACCTTGCTGCTCGAGAAGAACCGATCCAATGGCAAGGGACCCAGTTTGCTGGTGAGCGATTGGGTGGAAGACGCCGGCGAGGCGGGATTCACTGGCCTCGAAATCTGGATCAACCATCTCCTGTTTTCCTCGCGCTCGGAGTGGGAGCTCATTCGCGAGCACGCCGGGGATGCGGACCTGCCTATCGCCGCCCTGGCCGCGACCCTTCCCTGGGACGGATCGGACAAGAGCCAACGTTTCCGCGAAACCATCCTCGAAGCATGCGATTACTTCCGGCCGGACGCCCTGAAGCTGGGAATATCGGACCTGGGTTCCGAGGAGGCCCTGGGGTTCCTCAAGGATTGGTCCCGGGACGTACCCCGGGATAGCCTCCTGCTGGTGGATGGAGGGGAAGGCGTCCTCGCGGGCGCATTGGCGCAAGCCAAGACGGCATTGGGGGACGGCCGTTTCAAGGGCGTGCTACGTCCTTTCCTGTTCGCGCCCAAAGAACTGGAAGCCGCATTCGAAAAGGCCGGCGATTTCATAGCCAATCTGGGAGTCCAAGCCCGCAAGGGCGGCCAGCGCATCTTGCTGGAAGAGAACGCCGACGAAAATCTGAAAATCCTCTCCCTGCTGCGCAGCCGGAATTTCACGGGGACTTGGACGTTGGAGTCGACGAAGGGCGCGGGGCTTCCCGGCGAGAGCATCGAGAAAATGTTCGACAACGCCGAGAAGGATCTCAATTTCCTTGTCGAGGCCCAGGCGAAAAAAGCCAAGTCCCGTTGAGCGGGGCCGCGATCCGGCGCCGCGTTCGGACGATCAGGTGCTGCGGCCGGAGATGGCGCCCATGTACTTGTCGAATCCCACCCATTTGATCAAGAACGAGTAGTAGATCTGGTTTTCCGCCAGCTTGGCGCCCTCCATATCCACGTCCACGTTGTTCACTTCCCCGGGTAGGGATTGATCCTGGGGCTCGTAGACGACGGGTCGGATCTGGGCGAGGTCGATCCCTTTGCCGGCGGGCAAATGCCCGGGCTGATCTTGGGCGGCGGCGAGCTTTGCCTTGAGCGCCTTCTGCAATTGCTCCTCGAAATCCACTTCCTTGCGCTTGTAGCCGGGCGTTTGGACGTTGGCCAGGTTTTCGGAGATGGCTTTGGCCCGCAGGGTGCTCGCGTCGAGCGCCTTATAGGCCATTTGGCGGGTGTCCCCGCCGAAGAGGAAGTTGCGAATGTCCACGGGGCGCTAAGGAAAGCAAGGCCCGTTCCAAACGAAGCATGGGCCGTAACCGGCGCGTTTCGGCCCTGTCAATGGACTCATCGACGAAGGCGGCAAAAAAGGGCGGGAAAGTTTTGCCAGGCGGCAATATCTCCCCGCGACCCTTTCCGGCCTTATTCCTATTTCGGGAATCCCGGATGCGGACTTGAGCGGTTTTTACCGGACGATGTGATTCAGTGGCTGAAACGCTTGGCCGCGAGGCCTTCCGGCGATATCACGCTCAGGAAATAGTTTCCGGCCGGCAGTCCCTGCACGGGAATGGCCTGCAGCTGCGGGCCCGGGATGGAACCCGAGCGCAGGATTTTACCGGCCAGGGAAATCAACTCCCAACGGGCGGGCAAGCGGCCAGGCCAAGCCAGTTCCAGACGGTCCCCGCGCAGGGTGGCTTCCGGATAGGCGCGCATCCCGCGGCGGGCGGCCAAGCGGGTCGGAGGCGCGGAAAGGGCGCGATAGAAGATATGCGCCAGGGAATCCTGGCCCGCTTTGTTGGGGTGCACGCCGTCCGGGACCAGGCTTTTCAGGTTCTGGAAAGGGGTGTTGGGATCGATGATGGGAAGGCCCTTATCCGCCGCGACCAGGCGTATGGCGGGAATGGTGGAGTCCTTGATGATGTCGTTGCTGATGCCGTTGTAGGGCCAAGCGCCGTTCACTTGCCAGGCGGGCACGGGCAAAACCGCCCAAACGACGGGATGCGAAGGGATGCCGCGCAACGTATCCACCATGGCACGGTAATCCCGCACGTACCGGGCCTTGTTCCAGTCCGCGGCGCGGGAATCGTTGGTGCCGAGTTTAACGGTGATGATATTCGGTTTCAGGGCGAACACCTGCGGAAGCCTTCCGAGCTTCCCCCAATAGGAAGAAGCGGGTTGCGCGTCCTTCTGCATGTACAGGCCGGTAACGCCGTCGTTCTCGACGAAATAACCGCGGCCCAGCAGCATATTCAATCGGATCGGATACGCGTCCGCTTCCACCGCGTCCGCGGCGGATCCCGGAAATGCGTAGTCCGTAATGCTGTTTCCGATGCACGCGATGCGGGTGGCTTTTTCCTTGAAGGCCCGGAAGATGGCGGTGGCGATGGAGTCGGCGCCTTCGTCATTTGGGTGTACGCCGTCCGAGAAGAGGGCGCTCTTATTGAGCAAGGGCGTATGGGTATCGATGATATTGAGATTGTTGCTCTGTGCGACCTGCTTGATGAGGGGGATCACTTCGTTCTCGATGACGGTTCCGCTGATGCTGAAGCCGTTCGCCCAGGCGGGCGCAGGCAGGCAGAGCCAAATCTGGGGTTTCGGGGAAATCCGGCCCAGGGTATCGATCAAGGATTGCAGATCCTGGGCGAAGTCGGCCTTATGGGTCCAATTGTAATCCTTGGAATCGTTGGTGCCGAGCTTGATGGAGATGATATCCGGCTTGAAGGCGAAGACGTTCGCCAGCTTTCCCTTGGTCCAATACGGCGTATCGCCCTTCTTGAGCAAGGTGCAGCCGGATACGCCGTCGTTCTCCACCTGGAAGGCCGGCCCCAGCTTGTTTCCCAATTGGATGGGGTAGGCGACGGTGGCACCGGCGCCCTCCGTGATGCTATTGCCGATGCAGGCCCACTTGATGGGCCGCGTGGTCTGGGCCTGCCCCAGCGCTAGGGCGGCGGCAAGGAACATGGGAACGATTCTAAGCATTCTTCTCTCTACTGGATATGGCCGCTAGGTCGCGGCCGATTCGGCATGGAAAGCCCGGTTCCGTCTGGAACCCGAACAGGAATGGGATTTGAGGGTAAATATAGGCAGCCGGACGAAGTACGCTTCGGGAAACATCGAGGCAGCCTTCCTCGCCAAATCGTCTCACTGGAGGAAACGCATGTCTCAACGTGGCACATCGATGGACCGGCCATGGGCGAATTTATCTTAAAAATAAGGCCTATCGGTCCGGGTACCTTCCGGCACCCGCTTTGCTTTTTGGGGGCTCTATGAACGAACTCACCCACATGGCCAACGAGGCCCTCCAGAAGGCCCAAGAGATCAAGCTCCAGGGCCGGCACGTGGAGCTGACCTCCCTGCATTTGGCCGCCGGGCTCATGCGCTCCGCTTACGATTTCCTCGAACCTTCCCTGGCCGATGCGGGCGTCAAAGCCATCGCCTTCGCCGAGGATCTGGAAGCCGCCGCCGCGAGGCAGCCGAAGGAGCAAGGCGGCGAAAGCGACCGCACCTCTCCCGACCTGCACAAGGTTCTGCAGGCGGCCAAGCGCATCAGCCTGGACATGGGGGATACCGTTGTTACCGTCGAGCATCTCTTGCTGGCCTTGGAGAAGGCGGAGATGTTCGATTTGAAAAGCGTTTTGGATAAGCATCGGATCGATTTCAAGAAGCTGAAAGGCGCACTCATGAAGAACAGGAACAGCGGCCAGGGCGAGGGCGCCGGAGCGCATGGCGAGAACGCCGAGCAACAATACAAGGTGCTGGAGAAGTACGGGCATGAGCTCGTGGCCCGGGCCCGCGAAGGCAAGCTAGATCCGGTCATCGGGCGCGAAGAGGAGATCCGCCGGGTGATCCGCATCCTGTCGCGTAAGACCAAGAACAATCCCGTACTGGTGGGGGAGCCCGGCGTGGGGAAGACCGCCATCGTGGAAGGTTTGGCTCAACGCATCGTGAAGGGGGACGTGCCCGAATCCCTGAAGGGCAAGAAGATCTATAGCCTGGACATGGGCGCTCTCATCGCCGGGGCCAAGTACCGGGGCGAGTTCGAAGAACGCCTCAAGGCCGTACTGAAGGAATTGGAGAAGGAGCAAGGGACCTTGCTCTTCATCGATGAATTGCACACCATCGTCGGGGCGGGGAAGACCGAAGGATCCATGGACGTGGGCAACCTCCTGAAGCCCAAGCTGGCGCGCGGCGAACTGCACTGCATCGGCGCGACCACCTTGAACGAATACAAGCAGCATATCGAAAAGGACGCGGCCCTGGAGAGGCGGTTCCAGCCAGTGACCGTGCCTGAACCCACCCCCGACGAAAGCGTTTCCATCCTGCGCGGCATCAAGGAGCGCTTCGACCGGCATCATGGCGTGCGCATCCAGGACAACGCCATCGTGGCCGCCGTAAAGCTGTCTTCCCGCTACATCGCCGATCGCTTCCTGCCGGACAAGGCCATCGACCTGATGGACGAGGCCGCCGCCATGGTCAAGACGCAATTGGACACGGCCCCGGAGGAATTGGACACCTTGGGCCGGCGCCTTTTGCAGATGCAGATCGAGGAACAGGCCCTTAAGCAGGAGAAGGACGAGAAAAGCAAGGAACGGCTGCTGGTTCTCCGCGGCGAAATCGCGTCGTTGCGCGAGCAGGTGGAAACCATGCAGCGCCAATGGGAGGCCCATGCGCGCCAGATCCAAAAGGTGCGGGGGCTGCAGGGAGAGGTGGATAAGGTCAAGCAGCAAATCGAAAAGGCGGAAGCCGAATACGATCTCAACCGCGCGGCGGAGCTGAAATACAAGACCCTGCGCGAGGCCGAACGCAAGTTGCAAGAGGCCCAGCATGCGGCCTCCCAGGTGAAGGTCGGCGGCATCGAATTCCACGAAGAGGTGACCGAGGACGAAATCGCCGAGGTGGTTTCCCGCTGGACGGGAATCCCCGTGACGCGCCTCCAGGAAGCGGAGAAGGACAAGCTGCTGAATCTGCCGGACCATCTGGCCAAGCGCGTGGTGGGACAGCGCATGGGCATCCAAGCCCTGTCGCACGCCATCCTGCGCAACCGCTCGGGACTGGGCCGCGAGAACCGGCCCATCGGAAGCTTCTTGTTCCTCGGGCCCACCGGCGTGGGCAAGACCGAGCTGACCAAGGCGGTGGCCGAGTTCCTGTTCGACAGCGAGAACTACGTCATCCGGCTGGACATGAGCGAGTACATGGAAAAGCACGCCGTCTCCAAGCTGATCGGCGCGCCTCCGGGATACGTAGGCTACGAGGAAGGCGGCCAATTGACCGAGGCCGTGCGGCGCCAGCCCTACGCGGTCGTTCTCCTGGACGAGGTCGAGAAGGCCCATCCGGACGTGTTCAACATCCTTTTGCAGGTGCTCGACGAGGGCCGCCTCTCCGATTCGCAAGGCCGGACGGTATCTTTCAAGAACACCATCATCGTGATGACCTCGAACATCGGCTCGCAGAAGTTCGCCGCCGCGGAATCGCCCATCACCGTGGACGATCTGATGCCGGACATCCGGAAGTTCTTCCGCATCGAATTCGTGAACCGCATCGACGAGATCATCGTCTTCCAATCGCTGGCGAAGGAAGAGTTGGTCAAGATCGCCGAGCTGCGCTTCCGCGACCTTTCCAAGCGGCTGCGCGATCGCGGCATCGAAGCCGAGATCACGGCGGCAGCGGCCAAGGCCGTGGCCGAGAAGTCCTACGATCCGCAATACGGGGCGCGGCCCATCAACCGGTACATCCAAACCCATCTGGAGAACCCGCTCAGCCGCCTGCTCATCGCGGGCGAACTGAAATCCGGCGATGCCTTGAAGGTGGACTTCCGCAACGATGCTTTCGCCTTCGACACCACCCCGGGGGCGGTTCCCGGAGCCGCTGCCGAGGCGGCCGCCAAGCCGGGGGCCAAAAACCCCAAGTCCAAGCCTGCGGCGGGCGCCAAGCAAGACGTGGAGGACGAAGAGTTCATCGAAGTCGATTAATCGCTAGAATCGGCGGTTCCCCCGGCGGGACCGCCCATTCCATTCCCGGTAATTCAGGGAAATCCGCCAATACCTCGCAGGAAATCGGCTCCCCGCGCGTTATATTGAATATCGGCCGGCTCCAGTCGGCCGAGGGGATAGGGGGGTCGGATGTCCAAGTTCATCATCGCCATGCTGGCGGTTTGCTCCACGGTGCTGTTGCCGCGTACGGCCCAGGCTAAGACCTTTTCCGGCGATCATTACTCCATCGGTTTCGGAACCGCCTGGGATACCGTGCAGACCCATTCCATCCTCGGCAAATACCTGGGGCTACAAGGTATGGCGACCATGACCGCGGACCTCGGAACGTCGCTTCCCAACCTCGACTCCCTGACCGCCGCCTACTCGGACAGCCTGGGCGGGAAGATTACCAAGGACTCCAGCGGGCGCATGACCATCGGGAAGTACGATGTGCATTGGCAGAAATTCACTTACGACAGCCTGCCCAAGTTGAGCGCCGCCGTTTCGAAAGCCACCGGCATGTCGACCACTTTGAAGAAGGGCGAATTCCGGGTGTACTACCTGAACTCCACCGGGGTCAGCTTTTCGATCGCGTGCATGTCGATCGTCTCAGGGGTGAAGGCCCCGTATGCCGACGTGGAAGCGGCTCTCGCGACCTTGACCTTGACCACCCAGACCGGCATCATCCCCCTCGCGCCCGGGTTCTCCCGCGATATCTGGGTGAAAGACGGCAAGCTGGGCGGCGGATGGCTGAAGGCGAACCGCGTCTTCGCGGTGGAATGCTACGATACGCGCGGCGCGTTCCTGGGCCAAGCGACCCATGCCGCGGAAGGCGCCTGGCAATTGCCGAAAGCGCAGGCGGAGATGCTGGTGCGCTTGAAGACCGCGAGCGGGAACGGGATGCATTTCCTGGTGCGGCCGTAAGGCTTTCCAAACCGCGGTTCGACGGTTTTCCGGAAAACCTTCCTACGCCCGCATTCTAATTATTTTCCTCCGACCCCCTCGGAGGCCCTATGTCCCTTGTACTCAACGCGACCGTCTGGAACGAGTTCATCCACGAGCGGCGTCCCGGCAAGCCGCAAGAGATCTATCCGCAAGGCATCCATGCGGCCATAGCCGGGCATTTGAACGCGCATCCCGGCATCCGCGCCCGCACCGCCACCCTCGATGAACCCGAACACGGCCTTACCGCCGAAGTCCTGGCGGGCACCGACGTGTTGTTCTGGTGGGGGCATCTGGCGCATGACAAGGTGGACGACGCCATCGTGAAGCGGGTGCAGGCCGAGGTATTGGCGGGCATGGGCCTGGTGGTGCTGCATTCGGGGCATGCGTCGAAAGTGTTCACCGCCCTCCTCGGGACCCACTGCTCCCTGCGCTGGCGCGAGGCGGACGAACGCGAGATCATCTGGAACATCGCCCCCGGCCACCCCATCGCCCGCGGGGTCGGCGATCGCATTGATTTGCCCCAGCACGAGATGTACGGCGAGCGGCACGATATCCCGGAGCCCGACCAGGTGGTTTTCATTTCGTGGTTCGCGGGCGGGAACGTGTTCCGCAGCGGCTGCACCTTCACCCGCGGGTTGGGGCGGATCTTCTACTTCAGCCCGGGGCATGAGACCTATCCCATCTACCACCGCCCGGACATCCTGCAAATCCTCACCAATGCCGCCCGCTGGGGGGGCGAATTCTCCGCGGCGGAAAGGGCCCGCGCGGGGGGCGTTCCCCGGCATTTCGCGCAGGCCAGCCGTAACGAGAAGGATCCGGCGCAACCGCTGACTTAATCGGTCGCCGGGTGCCGGCTTGCAGGGCCGCTACGGCCTGGGCCGGGGGTATAATTCACGCGCTGGTCGGTACAAAAGCCGCGCTGGCCGCGGGTAGCTTCCGGGAGGCGGATTTTCCCCTCCCTTGATCCGTTTTGCCTCATTAATCTATATATCACCGCTGCCGCATGCGGGAGAAGGCGGGATCCGCAATTCTTCGCGCCTTCACATCCGGAAAGGAATGGCCATGGCCGTGAAACCCTTCGAACCGAAATTCATGAAGATGGGCGTGCTCACCGCCGCCCTCCAGGAACTCACGCCCCGGGAAATCCGCGATGCCGATCCCGATAAGGCGATCGAGGACTGGCTGCAATTCGCGCGCGAACTGGAAGTCCCCAACATCCAGCTCTCGTCCGCCCTGCATCCCAGCGAGAGCGACGTGCCCGCCGAGGCCATGCTCGATCCGACCGCCAACCACCTCGATCTGCGCAAGCCCTTCGATCGCAAGCGCGCCGAGCGCGTGCTCGCGGCCATGAAGGAAACCCGGGTGGGCATGACCGACCTGGCCTACTTCGACAACATGCTCGTCGATCACGACGCGAACCGCAAGAAGAAGCACGACTTCATGATCCGCTGCATGGACGCCGCGGTGTTGCTGGGGCTGAAGGCCGTGTGCGGTTTCATCGGGCGCAACATCAAGCTGTCGATGGACCAGAACTACGACATGTTCGAAAAGGAATTCGTGCCGCTCCTGAAGGCCGCCAAGGATCGCGGGCTGCAATACCGGGTGGAGCAATGCCCCATGCCGGGCTGGAATCCGACTGATCTCTGGGTGAACAACATCGGGCACGTGCCCGCCGCCTGGATCGCCTTGCACCGCATCGCCGAGAAGCACGGCGTGGGCGACGCTTTCCGCGTCCATTACGATCCGTCCCATGCCATCCTGATGGGCCAGGATACCCGCGCCAACTTCCAGTACCTGAAGGACGAGGGCTACGGCTTCATCATCGCGGGCTTCCACGTCAAGGGCCAGGTGATCGATCCGAAGGGCGTCGCCGCCTGGGGTTATCAGGGCCAGGCCGCGCAACGCGGCGATTGGAAGAACGGCAAGGTCTCGGAAAACCCGGCCGATCTCCTCAACGCCTGGAAGAAGCAGGTTTCCTATAGCATGCATGAACTGCCTGGCACCGCCAAGCATGACCCGCTCGCCTACCTGCAGAACCGCACGGTGGATTGGCTGGATCACCAGTTGGCCGCCCGCGAGCTCTTGCAGCTCAACGTGGCCGAGACGCCATTGCTGGTGGAACACGAATATCCGCCGGCGCGCATCCAGGACAAGGAAAAGCTGAAGCCGATCCTCAAAGGCTCGCTGGCCTTCACCCGCTGCATCGACGAGACCGCCGGCTGCATGTTCGCTCTCCACGAGAGCATGAAGGCGCAGGGGATCGCGGTGCAGGGCGTGGGGCGCGAAGCCTACCGTTCCTGATAAAGAAAGGGTTAAGGGTACAGGGTACAGGGTTAAGGGCGTTGGGGAAAATAGAGGCGTTTCTAACCCTTTACCCTTTACCCTGTACCCTTAAATCCCGTACCCTTTCGAAGCAAAAATCGCAACCAGAAGAAGGATGAGCCATGGCACAGCGGAAACTTAGAGGCGGAATGGTCGGCGGCGGCATCGGGGCCTTCATCGGTCCGGTCCACCGGATGGCGGCGACCTTGGACAACGAGGCGGAATTCGTGGCGGGGGCCTTTTCCCGCGACCCCGAGAAGTCCCGCAAATCGGGCGAGGAACTGGGGCTCGATGCCTCCCGCGTTTACGGTAGCTTCAAGGAAATGGCCGAGAAGGAAGCCAAGCTTCCGGCCGACAAGCGCATCGATTTCGTCTCCATCGTGGTCCCGAACAATAGCCACTACGAAGCGGCCAAGGCCTTCCTGGAGGCCGGCATCAACGTGATCTGCGACAAGCCCATGACCACCACCTTGGCCGATGCCAAGGCCCTGCGGGAACTGGTCAAGAAGAGCGGCAAGGTCTTCGCCCTCACCCACAACTATACCGGTTATCCCATGGTCAAACAGGCCCGCCACATGGTGCAGAGCGGCCTGCTGGGGAAGATCAACAAGGTGGTTTGCGAGTATCCCCAAGGTTGGATGAGCGGGCTCATCACCAGCCCGGGGAACGCCATCGGCATGTGGCGCATGGATCCCAAGGTGGCCGGCGGCTCCGGCTGCATGGGGGATCTGGGGACCCACGGCGAGAACCTGATCCGCTATATCACCGGGCTGGAAATCGAAGAGGTATGCGCCGACCTCACCACCTTCGTGAAGGGGAACGGGCTCGAGGATGACGGCAATTTGCTGTTGCACTTCAAGGGCGGCGCCCGGGGCATCCTCTACGCTTCCCAGATCTCCGCGGGGGAGGAAAATCCCCTCAGCATCCGCGTGTACGGAACCAAGCTGGGCCTGGAGTGGCGGCAAGAGGATCCCAATTACCTGCTGGTCAAGGATCCTGCCGGCACCATCACCCGCTGGTCCAAGGGCAATTCCAACCTCTGCAAGGAGGCGCAGGAAGCCGCCCGCCTGATCTGGGGCCATCCCGACGGGTATATCGAGGCTTTCGCCAACATCTACCGGGAAGCCTATAAGGGCATACGGGCGTTGCAAGCCGGGCAGAATATCCCCGCCCTGGACCATCCCACCGCCGATGACGGCGTGATCGGCGTCGCGTTTATAGACGCGTTGCTGGCGAGCAACAAATCCAGCAGCAAGTGGACCCGCATGGAGGCCTAAGGGCCGCCATCAGGTCAAGGGATCAAGGACTCGATACGGGACGCATGCAGCGGCGAGGAGGGTAACATGGCGGTTAAGATCGGCATCGTAGGCGCGGGGTGGATGGCGGCCTATCACGTGAGCGGCTTCCGGAGCGCCGGGGCCGAGGTAGTGGCCATCGCGGACATGAATCCCGAAGCCGCCGCGGCGGCCGCGAAGAAGTACGGCGTGGACAAGCACTTCGGCGGCGCGGGCGAGATGTATAGCGCCCTGAAGGATCTGGACGCCATCTCCATCATCACGCCCAACGCCTTCCACCAATCCCTGGCCCTGGAGGCCCTGGCCCAAGGCAAGCACGTTTTCTGCGAGAAGCCGCCGGCCTTGAACGCGGCCGGCGTGGAGGAAATGGCCGCCGCCGCCAAGCAACGCGGCAAGATCCTCATGTTCAATTTCAACAACCGCGCCCGGCCCGAAGCCTACGCCATGCGCAATTACATCCGCTCCGGCGCTGTCGGCCGCATCGATTCCGCCCAGGCCTCCTGGATCCGGCGCACCGGCATCCCCGGTTTCGGCGGCTGGTTCACCAATAAGAAGATGTCGGGGGGAGGCCCCTTGATCGATCTTCTGCACATGATTGATCTCGCCCTCCACTTCATGGACTATCCCGAGCCCGCTTACGTGCTTGGGCAGACCTTCGACGGCCATATCGGCAACCCCGCGTTCAAAGGGCCCTGGGGCATCCCGGACGTCAAGAACGGCGTTACCGACGTGGAAGCCGCCGCCCATGGCTTCGTGACCTTCAAGTCCGGCCAGATCCTCTCCATCCGCAACTCGTGGGCGGAGATGAACAAGCGCGAGGAAGTTTCGGTGGTGTTCCAAGGCCAGAAGGCGGGCGGCATGATGCAACGCCTGTTCAAGGTGGACGGCATCGATTCCACCAGCATCGATACCTGCGAGCTGTATACACAGGAGAACGGCTATTCCGTGAACCGCAACATCGTTACGGAACCGGACGAGGCCATGGGCCGCACGCGCTCCGCCAAGAACTTCGCCCTCCACCTGGAAGGGAAGGAAGAGCCGCTGAATACGGCCGACGAGGCCGTGAAGCTGATGAAAATCATCGACGGAATCTACGCTTCGGCCAAAACGGGCCGGCCGGTGGAGATTCGCTAAGGGACGTCCTGACGGGATTCCGACCTTAGCATTGTCACCAACGAATCGCCGGCAAGGATAGCCGGAAATAAACTTCGACGGAAACGGGCGCTCCCCTTTCCCCGGAGGCGAAGACGATGGGGCGCACTTCATCGCCGTCAGCGATGGATTCCATCAGATTGTTGGATCGGCTGCGCTCACGCAACCATGAGTAGCCCACTCGGGTCCCCGCCGACATGAATCCGGCGAAGTCGAGTTCCGCCGTGATGCCCGCCCCGGTTAGTTCATACCGATCGATGAGCGCCCCGCTGTAGGAGTCGCCGTTCGGAAATCCGCCTTGGACCAAGGTGTACCGGTTCACGCCCGTCTGCCGCATGATGTCGGCCCCGAGGAAAGCCGCGGTGAGGGAATCGTGCAGGATCCTGCGCGCCGCCCCCAGGTTCTGGCGGGAATATTTTTCCTCCAACCGGGAGTCGCAGAAAAGGCAGAAGCTATGGGCATCCACCCAGGTCCAGGTCCCCGTAAATTTCCAATCCCGGCCCGGGGTCAAGGATAGGCCGGCATGGGGGATATAGTTGACGTTTTCCGTGGACCGGTAGGGACGAAAGCGCGCCGCGTCCCCGAAGTTCATGCCCGAACCCAGGAAGGCTTCGATCCTGCCTGCCGCTGCGGGCGGAACGAGGATGGCGCAAATCGCGATGGCCCGGCAAGCGGGTATTCCGATTCTCAAGGGCCGGTTTGGACGCGTTTAACGGATTGCACGTATAGATCCCCGTAGAGTTTGACGCCGCAGTCCGGGCAAATGGTATGCGTGAAATCGGCATGGCTGCGCTTTTGGATGTATTCCTCGATGGGGCTCCAGTGGTTCTCGCCATCGCGGATCTTCTTGCAACTCGCGCAGACGCTCATCATCCCTTCCAAAAGGCGGATCTTATGCAGGATCTTCATCTGGATATACAGGGCCAGTATGAACAGGCATGCGACCCAGATGGTATCCAGGAGTCCCGCCAGCCGGGAATTGCCTATGGGAAAATCCTTCCCGATGAATTTGGGGATGAGCCATTCATCGTCGATGGAAATGAAAACGATGAGCGCGGCGAAGCAGATGGCTTCGATGACGATGAGACGGCGGATGAGATAGGTCCCCGCGAGTTTCATGCGCGCGGGATCCGGCTTCGGGGTTTTCATCCCGCCGCCGGCCGCGGAAGGTTCTCCACTTTGGCCGCCAGGATGAAATCGTTATCCGATAGGCCCCCGACCGCGTGGGTCCACAAGGTTATGCCCACCTTGCCCCAGGAGAGGGCGATGTCGGGATGATGATCCTGGGCTTCCGCCAGGGCCCCTACGCGGTTCGTGAATTCCAGCGCCTGTTTGAAGTCTTTGAAGTCGAATTGCTTTTCGAGCTTCTTCCCATCCCGTACTTTCCAGTCATGGCCCAATCCGGACTTCAGCTTTTCCAGGGCTTCGCCCGCCAATGGCGGCGCGCCTTTCTTACTCGGCTTGCAATCCCGCTCTGCCAACGATTCGAATTCCTGCATACGAACCTCCCAAGGCCGCCCGCTCCCGGCCATCCGATGAAGATAAAATAACGATTCGACGCTTCCCGCGGGGGATACCAGGCCAGAAGCTTACGCCTACGCTATATTGATTTGCCTAGGGCCGGGGTTTTTTCGGGCTTACGAACGGGGCAAGGGCATGATGGGAATGGGTAAGGTATTCCGCGCTTCCATGGTCATTCTATCCTTGGCTGCCGCGGCCCGATCGCAAACCTCCACGGTGCAGCTCCCTAAGCCGGATTCGGCGGGATGGATCAAGCTGTGGCGCGGGGATAATCCCCAGGATTTTTTCACCTATTACAGCCCGACCAGCAGCAATAACGCCTTCCCGGACAATACCTTCAAGTTCAGCAAGGACACCATCGTGGTCTCGGGAACGCCTACCGGCCATATCATGTTCAAGCAGTCGTTTTCCCATTACCGCATCCGCTTCGAGCAGATGGAGCCTACCAAAATCGGGAATTGCGGCATGATCGTCCATGTCCAGATGGGCGACCCCGTCCTGTTCGGCTCATTCCCCCGCTCCATCGAATGCCAGGGCGATCCCACCCAAGGCATCGGCCAGGTTTGGTGCATCAGCAGCGTATGGGTCTCCGTGCATGCGAAAACCGGAAGCGGTGCCCCCCGCTATGATCCCACGGCGCCGCTGATTACCTACGGGGCCAAGGATGACAACTCCCGCCAGATCCTCGGCGTGAAGGAACCGGCCGAGGCACTCAACGAATGGGTGCTCGTCGAGGCCGAGGTGCATGGCTCGGACAGCCTGGCCCATTTCGTACGGGGCGAGACCATGATCAAGTATTCGAATCCCCATGTCGGGCCGGCCAACAATCCCAACCAGGTGGATAAGGTCCTGAAAAGCGGTCTGGTGGCGTGGCAATCCGAAGGCGTGCCGGTGCGTTACCGCAATATCTACATCAAGCTGTTCAAGGAAGATCCCTTGTACGCTTCCCTTTACGGGACCACCGGCATAGCCGATTACCGGATCCTGCCCAAGGCGGGCGTCAAGCCGGCGCTGCGGATGGAAGCCGGGGTCTTGAGCGTTGTGCGCGGGTCCCAAGCCTTGACTCTGACGGGACAGGCCTTGCCCGTCAAAGGACTCTGAAAGTTCGATAACCGGTTTTCGCTAGGCCCGTTTGCATCCACCGATTGGAACGGCTCGGCTAGGGAATAAGGAGCGCGCCCGAGCTGGCCTTTTGCGCAACGTTGACCCGTACCATGTACATCCCGCGGCTGAGCGTAGAGGTATTCAGGCGAACCTCGGAGCCCATGACCCCACGCATTTCCAAGCGCTTGGCGCCGCGCAGGTCATAGACCGCGATATCCTTGGGAGCCGATGCGTCGCCAAGGAAGCGCAGGATATTCCCATCCTTCCCGGATATCATCCTCCAGGCGGCTTCCGGCGCCTTGGAGGCTACTCCCGTAGTCGGCTGGAATTTGTAATCCGTTCCCGGGCCGAACTTGTTCAGGGTATAGAGCGCGAAATTGGCGAAGAGGGCGGTACCGTCATCAGCCGTGATGTTGGAGAAGTTGATTTTCACGACCCGGCCCGTCTGCAAGCCGGATAGGGTCAAGGTCGCATGCAGCTTATCGGCCGAAAGGACGGCCGAGCTCACAGTCAGGTTCGTCGCATTCGACATGTTGCCGGCGCCATAACCCGAAGCGGGGATATTCTGCCAGATGCGCGCCTTGTAATTGGCGGCCACCGCGGCCGATGCTCCCGCCGGCTTGGTGAACTCGATGTCGAAGCTGTTGTTGGAGCGATTGCGGACGGCCAGCACGTCGAAGGCCAACTTGCCGTTGGGCGCCAGGACGTCAAAGCCCGAAACCATCGCGGCTCGCCCGTTCCAGCTTCCCGAACTTCCCGCCAGCCCCAGGTAGATCCGGCCGGCCGGGCCCTCCTTGATGCGGAACACCCCGTCGATGCCGCTCTTCACGAAGGGAATGACGCATCCCTGCAAATCGCCGCCGACGTTCTCGGTGAATACCCGGACGATCTTGTTCGCATGGTCCTGTACGGTTTCCCCCACCAGCATCTGGCCGGCATACGTCCCCTGGCTCAGCACCGCGCCGTTCCCCCAGGATCGGCCGGTCGCATCGGTCCCGTCCGCGTAATTGGACCAGGCCAAGGGAGGGGTTTCGGCATTGTTGTTGGCGGTCTGGCAGGCGTTGGCCGGATTGGTCTGGTGCCCGTAGAACTTTCCCGCCTTGACGTTGATCACCTTGGACGAAGGCAACCAAGTTCCCTGGTTATCGGTGACGAAGAGGTCCTCGCCGTTGGTCCACATGCCGTTGGGATTGCGGAAGCCGCAGGCGTAGGCCGAGCTGGTTCCGTCCTTGTTGAGCTTATAGAGCGTGGAGCGTCCCGGCAGGGCCGAGCCCCCGTACTCGGGAGAACCCCAATCCGGGCCGCCGATATGCACGTCCGACGACAAGGCGGCGTAGAAGGACCCGTTCAGGTAGCCCAGATCATAGGCGAAGTTCAGCATCCCGTTGTCCGAAGGGAAGGCCTCGTTGATGCTGTTGTATTGATCGGCCACCCCGTCGCTGTCGGTATCGAGGAGCTGGGTCAGGGCTTCCTTCTCCATCACGTAGATGACGTTGTCCACGATTTTCAGGCCCATGGCATTGTCCAAGCCCGTGGCGAAACGCGTCACCTTGATCCCGCTGGAACCCTTGTCCAGGCCCGAGAAGATGAACACCGAACCCGGAATGCCCCATTCCACCAAGGCCACCCGGCCGTCCGGAAACACGTCCATGCCGCCCGTGAGGGGTAAGGCCGCGTTCAAGGCCGGGGGCGTGAAAAGGTTGGATGGGGTGAAGGTAGCGCCCTCGCGCGTGTAGGAGGGATGGACTTGGGCCATGGCGGCACTGGCGGCCAGGCAGGGAATCAGCAGGGAGTACAAAGGATTCTTCATGTTGCTTCCTCTCAATTCCAGGTCCCGTTGAGGGTGGCGGTGCCATTTGCCGAAATGGTCAGGTACATCGGATTGGTGCCCGAGATGGCGCCACCGCTTTGGGCCGTCCAGGTCTCGGTGGCTACGCCTCCGTTGAGCTTCAGGCGCACGCTTTGGCCCGTGCCGAGCCCGCTCACGGCGATGGCCCGGCGGATGCCGCCGCTGCCGCCCGCCACGTACTCCGGCGTCTCAGCGATCTCCACCGTGTTGGCGCTGGCGAGGATGGAGTAGCGGAAGGTGACCGCATTGCCTTTCAAGGTATAGCCGCGGAAAACCGTGCGGGACGTGGCCGTGGCGCCGTTGTCCTGGAAATCCCACAAGGCGGCCGCCTTGTTCTGGTGCAGGATGGCCCCTCCGCTGAAGGTCTGCACCTGCCCATATGTCGTCTGGGTGTAGGCGGAGTTGTTGTCTTTGGCGGTGCCGGTACGGGTCATGAACAGGCCGCCGTTTTCGGTGCTGTAGAACGCCGTGAAATTGGCGTTCAGGAGGACCGCCACCAATCGGTTCTTGTTACCGCTCGGCCGGGAGGCGTTATCCAGGTTAAGGGCCGTCCGATATACCCACGGATCCCGCGGGCGGGTTTGGGAGAAAGCCGTAGCGGCCAGGGCAAATACCATCGTACTGGTTATCCATCCCTTCATTTCCATTCCTCCTGATAAAAAGTGGCTATAGTCGTAGGCAGCAAGTAGGTCCAGGATACGAGCCGCGTCAGATGCCCCAAGCGATCTGGGTCATCCAATACCAATCCCCTTTGCCGACCGTGATCTCGTTATGGTCGAATTGCGGACCGTAGAAATAACGGGAAGACACCATTCGCATATGGTCGTTCGCGGCTTGGCCCGAAATGGTAATGAACTTCCCGATCTTCTTCTGGACCAGCAGGCTCCATTTGAAATCATCGTGCTTGGCCAGATCATTCCAATCGTTTTTGGAAGCGACGGTGTCCGAAGGGATGGGGAATATCGGAAGCGGAATGGCCTCGTTCGCGATCTGGGCCGTATTGTTGAGCCAAGGGGATTTGAACCACTCTACTTGCAAGGAGATGAGGTCGAGAAAGCGGAAGCCGGGGAGGTTCACGCCGGCCATGATGGGCATACGTTCCGATCTCTTGGTATAGAAAACCGGATAGTTGCGCACCCCGAGCAGGGCCACTTCCGAATAAAACTTCAAATCCTCGGGGCCGAACATGTCCGATGCGAAGGCTTTCTTGAGATCAAGGGTGGCCCGGGCCATGGCCAGCACGCCTGCATTCGTGAAATATTCGAGCTTGGGGGACGCCGGAGTGCGGGCGGGATCCGTCAAGGAGTCTACGAGAACGAAATCCGCTTGGGCGGCCGCGGCCTTCGCGCTATCGGCGGCCGTGTGCTTCTTGTAATAGAACTGGGCCTGATAGCTGTAATAATTGGTATTGGCCGTATAGTCCTTGCCTTGATAATTGAAGTAGGCGTTCGTGGCCGAGGGCTTCGAGGTGCGCGAGGGCTTTACGGGAATGAGGCGCTTGAAATCCACCCCGGCGCCCACGTCCAGCAGGCCGTCGGCGATGGAATAGCCCGTGATGATGCCGAGGGACCAATCGTAAAGAGGCGCCAGGTTCGTTTCCGTGGTCAGGAGAAAGTCCGCCCGGAAATGGCCCAGCCTCAGGGACGATTTGGCGCCTTGGAGATCGGCCGAGGCGTTGTTGACCAACACGTACCCGCCTGTCATGGTGTAGGCCGGGTAGGCCCCCGAGCGGTACAGGTACTCGCCTAGATCGGAGGCCTCGCTGTTGTACTTATACGGGAACATGCCGGCGCCGAGGGTGAGCCAGGGATTTGCCGGATCCCCGAAATGATAATCCGCCATGGCTTTGGTAGGGCCGATGAAGAATCCCTTGCGCTGGCTGCCGTAAAAGCCCGGGTCCAACCTTTCCGGCTTGCGGTACTCGAATACCCCTCCCAGGCCGCCCGACAGGAAAAGGCGATCGTTGACGACGGCCTCCTTGCTGAGGAAGGCGCCGAAATGATCGATCCAGTCGTTGGTCCAGACTTCCCCGACATTGCTCGGCCCGATTTTGTAAATGCCTTTCGCAAGCATGCCTTCCTCGGAAAAGGCGCCGACGGCCATCGGCTTCGATACGACCTTGACATCATCCTCCGCAACGGCGGAAGCCAGCCCGAAAATCGCGAGGGCCAAGGCCGATATGTGCATGGGCGTGTGCATGGTCGCTACCCCTTTATGTCCCAGGCAAGCTGGAACATCCAATACCAGCTCGAGGATTTGTGGAGGATTTCGTTCGGCTCGAAGCGCGATCCGTAGTACCAATCCGTGCCGATGGTGCGCATGTGATCCCGGGCGACCTGGGCGTTGAAAGTGAGCCCTCCCAGCACCCGCTTCCGCATCAAAATGGACCAGGATATATTGTCTTTGGTGGTCAGATCGTTCCATTCCCTCCCGGAAAACAGGTTATCCTCGGGGAGATAGGGAACGGCCCAGTTTTTCTGTCCCATGGTATAGGTGTTGTTCAGGTTCGGGGAATTGAAGTACTCGAACTGTACCGAAAACAGATCCACCCACTTGAAAGTAGGCAGGTTGAACCCTACCATGATGGGCATGCGTTCGGTGATTTTTTTGTAATACACCGGATAACTCTCGACTCCCAGCACGGCCACTTCGGCATACAGGCGGAGATCGGAAGGGGAAAAATCGCCTCCAGGGATGAGCTTCTTCAGATCCAGGCTGGCCCGGGCCATGAGCATGATGCCGGCGGGCGTGTAGTACTGGGCGCCGGGAACATGCCCGGTCGAATCGACCCACGGCCCGCCTAGGGCCAGGGAATCGACGATGGCGCTCAGGGCGTGGCTGCGCGCCGTATAGGCATTGCCAATGGCGCTGTCGGCCGGGGTATTCTTCGCGTAGGCCTCGCTCGCCTTGCTGGTCAGGAAGGAGGCGGGATTCTTGTAATAGGCCGCGTCGCCGGAGAACCATACGCCCCTTTTCTTGAAATAGGAGTTCTCCAAGTCTTCCACCCGCGTCTTTTCCGGCTTGATCTGGATCAGGCGCTTGAAGTTCACTCCCGCCCCGATGTCGAGCAGGCCGTCGCCTAGTTGCAAGTCTCCCAGGAATGCCAGGGACCAATCGTAAAGGGGCGGCAGGCCGGTCTCCGTCGTCAGCAGCGCATCCAGGGTCAGTTTACCCAGGCCGGCGTGGCCATGAAAGCCCTGCAGTACCGTGGTCTGATCGCCGATGGCGGTCAGGCCGCCATTGCCTCCCGTCATGATGGAGGTAGGGTAAGGCTGGGAACGGAACAAGTAATCCCCGAGGTCGTTGGCGTCCGGGTTGTATTTGAACGGGAACATGCCTCCGCCCAGGCTGATCCAGTCCTGCTCGACGCCGCCGAAGTGGTACATGGCTTTGGCGACCGAAGGCCCGATGTAGAACAGCTTGTATTGGCTGCCGCCGAACTCTTCGCCCGACTTCTCCGGCTTGGGGAATTCGAAAATCCCGCCCAGGCCGCCTTGCAGGACCAGGTTGTTCCCGACCACCGCTTCCTGGACGAAATACGATCCGAACCGATCGACCCACTCATTGTTCATTTCCTGGATGGGCGTGGATCCCAACAGGCCTTTGCGGATCATCCCGAATTCCTGCAATGCCCCGAATTGGAGCGGGCGCAACTTGACTTCCGGCTTATCCTCGGCGTTGGCCCCCATGGCAAGCGCGGCCCAAATCAGGAGCGCGATCCGGTTCATCTTCATGCCGGCTCCCCTTCCGTTCCCGGCCATCCAGGCCGTGCCCTGCCCAACGGCGGGGCCGTTGGGACCCAAAACCACCTGCCGGGCAATCGCGTCCGCGGCGCTCATATGCCGAACCCGAATTGGAGCATCCAATACCAATCGCCGGGCCGGCCCAGCACCTGGGTCGGCTCGGGGGCGGTCCAGGTTTCGATGCTCACGGTGCGGATATGGTCCCGGGCCGCCTGGGCGGCGATGTAGGCGCTTCCGGCAATGCGTTTCTTGGCCAGTATCGACCAGGAGAAATCGTCCTTCTTGGTGATGTCCGCATAGGAGGATACGGAACGCACCTTGTCGCTGCCCAATACCAGGTCGGGCACGGCGGAATTGAAATTCACTAATGCGCCGTAAGAATTCAGGTAGGGCGATTTATAGTATTCCATCTCGACCGAAAGCAGGTCCAGGATGCCGAAGGTCGGCAAGTTAATGCCCGCCATGATGGGGATCCGTTGGCTGATGTCCGTATAGAATACCGGATAGTCCTTGACGCCGAGGATGGCGGCCTCGCAATAGAGCCTAAGGTCCTGCTCTCCCATGGATTGGGAAGGGAACAGCTTCTTCAGGTCGAGGGACGCGCGGACCATGGCGATAAGGCCGCTCTGCGTGAAGTAGTGCAATTGGATGTTGTCGGCGGCCGCATTGTCCACCCAACTCCGAACGCTATCCGCGGTGGACTTATCCGCGTCGGCGCGGGCGATATAGTCGGCCGCGTGGGCGGGATCCTCTACGGCGCGACGGCGGTAGAAATTGGAGGACTCGAGGTAGATGGCATCGTTGGCGGAATAGGTTTTCCCGTCCTTCTCGAAGTAGGCGTTGGTCGGGTGATGCCGGGTGGTCAGCGAAGGTTTCACCGGTACGAGATGCTTGTAATTGAGTCCCGCGCCGACCTCGAGCAAGCCGCCCGCGGTCCGGTACTTGGCTACGGCCGCCGCGGATAGGTCATAGAGGGATGGCATCGAGGTTTCCGTGATCAGGAAAAAATCGGCCGAGAGGTTTCCTGAGGCGTAGGCCGCGCGCAGGGCTTGCAATTGGACCGACGAGTTGTTTACGAACCATAGGCCGCCCGAGGTGACGTAACCCGGATAGGCCCCGGATCGGAACAAGTATTCGCCCAGGTTGCTGGCGTCGCGATTGTACTTATAGTCGAACATCCCGAATTGAAGGCCGAAGCCCTGCCCGTCGCGGGCCAGCGACCCGTAACGGATATCCGCCACGGAAGGGCCGGTGAAGAAATTCTTGTACTGGGTGCCGCCCCATTGGGAAGAGATCACTTCGCGTTTCTGGTACTCGAAAACGCCTCCCAATCCCACGTCGAAGGCCAGGTTCCCGCCGGCCTGTGCGGACTGGGAGACGTAAGCGCCGAAATGATCCACCCATTCGTTCTTGAAGTCGAATTGGCCGTATTGGCCGCTGCGCATCAATCCGAACTCGGAGAAGCCGCCGAACGCGAGCGGCTTATATTCGACTTGGATATCCTCGCACCAGGCGCCGGCCACGAGCCCCGCGCCTATGGCTATAAGGCCGATTTTTTGCACCATCATCTCGCCCCGGAAATTGGAACTGCCCGAGTAATTGAATTCGGAAACCTGGGAAATCTGCTCTCTCGCCGCATATCTTGCAAGGGAATCGTGGCCCAGGTAGCACCCATGTTACCTATGGCCCGCCGCGCCGTTAGGCGGCGCCGGCAGGATGCCAAGGCCGCCCTTGCGCGGTCGGAAGCGAAGGATTTCGCCTGAGGAATCAGAACACGTTGATCTTGCGGGTCACGGATCCGCCTGCCATGTCCAGCTTCAGGAAGTAGATCCCGGCCTTAAGGTTGCCGGTGAAGATGGCCTTCCGGCCGCCTTCCGAGATAAGCCCATGGTTCGCTGCCGTGCCGTCCAGGCTAACCAGGCGGGCGGCGCTCGCCTTGCCTTCAGGCAGGTCCACCTCCAGGCCGGCGCCGGTGCGGAAAACCGGGAAGCCGCCATGGAAGGCCTTGTCGCCCGCGAGCCCGGTGGAGGGGCATACCGAACCATCGGGCTTGATCGGGCCGAAGCAAGGGGACTCGGTGATCATGAAGTTCTTGATCTGCCATTTGCCGCCATGATCCCCTTGCAGCCCGATATAGCCTTCCGTGATGAATCCGGTACCTACGTCTTGGCGGCCGGGGACCAGGTTGGTAAGCGTACGGGGGCCTTCCGACACCCATTTGCTCACGTTATATTGCGTCCAAAAGTCCTGGCTATGGTACTTGTACCCGACCACCTTGACTTCATTGGACCAATGTTCGACGCTGTCCCCTTTGCAAACGATGCGGGCGGTGTTCCATTTGCCGGTGGAGAAATCGTTGTAAGGCACCGGATTCGGGGGGGCGTACAGATCGTAGGCCGCTCCGGGATTATCCTTCCCCAGGTTGGTCACGTTATTGATGGCGTACTCGACGCCCGTCAGCCAGATGCGATCCTGGGTCACGAACGCCCGGTAAATGACTCCCTCGTTGCCGTCGGTCTTATAGGTCCAACGCAGTTCGAAATCCTTGTACTTCTTTTTGGAACGGGTATCGCTTTTGTTGTTCGTCGTACCGGCGGGGAGGGTGAGGGTTTTGTCGGTGGTGTTCACCTTCCAACCGGCGTCGAGGTTGGTGTTGGTGGAATCCCCTTTCACGTAATCCACGAAATTATCCTGGAAGCTTTTCAGGGTACCGTCGAAAAGGAGTTTGTATCCTTCCGCCGTTTCAACCGGGGTCAGGACGTTATCGTCCGCCCGCGCGATCCCGTTGCCTAAGGAATAAAAGGCCAGTGATGCAATAATCCATTTTTTCATCAATCCACTCCCCTCGAAGTCGTAGTACCCCTAGAACAAAACCGGCAGCGCCGAAGGCCAGGTCGCCTCAGAATCCCGCTTTCCCTGACCTTTGCCCCCCGTAGCCGGAAACCTGGCGGTTAGACAGGCCGAACGGAGCGTATTTCGGAGGTTGGGGAATGGGTATTGCAGCGTTCTGGTAGCGCTCCGTATCCATGCCTGAAAGGATGAGATCGCTCAAGCCTTTCGCATGAGGTTAGTTTCCTTTTTTCGGCATGGCCCCCTAAAAATAGGACCGACCCTATTTTTTCGGTATGCCAGGCCTACTTGTCCTAAGTTATGGCGTTTTTATGCAATAAATGATGGGTTTTTTATTGGGCTCACAAGAAATAGGTCCGCGGTAGGTGTTTTACCTCGTATAAAACCGCACTTGCCGGGGCGCATTGCATGACCGTCCGCAGCATGGTTTCGCTGCGGTCGCGTCTGCTTAATCCTGGGGGAAATCCGGTGACAAACCAGCACGGAAACGCGAACGCAACCGCCTGAAGCGGGAACTCTGATCCTAGCGGAGGGCTAAATTCCTATATTCGACGCGGTTTTTAGGGCTGCCGCCGCCGTTCCGGCGGGGCCTTAGGGGAGGT
>JAEKLQ010000028.1 GCA_019509785.1 Fibrobacterota bacterium
CGTAAACAAAAATCCCCCACCAAAGCGCCGAAACCGGCGAATAAAGGCATTAAAAAGCTCAGAAATGGAAAAGACTTTATGCAGCAATGGAAAGGGTCCTGAAGTTATAGGGATCTGAATCGACGCATCGATACTAGGGGGATTGAGTATGCACTTACGGACGGTATTGGGATTGGCCCTATCCATGGGGCTGGCGGTCAACGCGCAACAGGTCAACGTTCATGGCAAAGTGACGGATGGCACCGGGAAGGCGGTGACGGGCGCGACGGTTACGCTGGCTCGCCTGAAGCATAGCGCGACGACCGGGGCCGACGGCTCCTATACATTGAATTTCACCGTGGACGCCATTCGGCAACTATCCGATGCGCAATCCCGCGATATCGTAATGGAAAAAGGGGTGCTCCAGCTTTCCATGGCCGTTCCCGCTCCCGTTAAGATCGAGATCTTCAACGCGAAGGGAAATCTTCTGAAAAGGGAAGCGGTGGAGAAAGCCTCCGCGGGGATTTACCGGATGGACCTCGTCGGGAAGCTTCCCGGGGAAAACCTGTTGATCGTCAAGGCTTCCGTGGGACGGGAATCGCGGACGTTCAAATATTTCCCGATGGACAATGTCGTCGGGCAAATGAAAATCTCGCTGGAGAATACGTCTTCGGCCGGCGCCCGGCTCACGAAGGTCGCGGCCACCGTCGATACCCTCAAGGTTTCCGCCACGGGCTTCGCCGCCAAATCGGTAGAAGTCGCCTCCTACGATGCGACGATGGACGTGACCCTGCAGGCCTCCACCGACATCTGGGGTGGCCTCAAGAACGCCCCGATCAAAAGCCTCGGGTGCGGGAAGGATCTGGGAACCATCATTCCCAAATCCGGGACATACACTATTTCCAGTGCTGGAGGCCGGGGAACCTACATCATCAGTCTCCCGACTAGTTACAACAAAGACACACCCTACCAATTGGTTTTCGGTAATCACTGCATGGGCGGTTCCGCCGCAAGAGTCGCGGCAACCGATAATGGGGATGATCTGAGCGGATATTATTCTATCAAAACCCTGGCGGACAAGGACAATATCCCAGGCATCTATGTTGCTCTCCAGGGAAATAGCGACGGTACCTGGAATCTACCCAATGACTCGAAATTCTGGCTGGGTGTACTGACTTTGGTGGAAACCAATTTGTGTGTTGATACCACACGTGTCTTCGTCACTGGTTTCAGCTTCGGCGCCATGTTCTCGTATGTGCTTTCCATGGAATATCCGGAAAAAATCCGGGCCGTGGCCACCTATGCTCCGGCCAACTATAATATGACTCAGGCAACCAACAGGCATATTCCGATTGCCTATTACCAGACAACCGGTACCACCGATGGTACGTGCCCATGGATCCATAGTGACGCGTCGCAACAAGGCGGGAAATATTGCCTCTTGCAGCATATGCAAGACAATGGGTGCACCTCCACGGCTGCGGATATCAAGCTTGCAACCGGTAGCACTCATGTCGTCAACGAGTTCACGGGATGCAAAACAGGGTATCCGGTGAAATTCAGTTCATTTGTCGGCGGACACCAGGCCGTATATACGGATCAGGGGACGACTGGAAACTTTATCGAAAAAGAAGCCTGGCAGTTTTTCAAGCAATTCTGAACGGTTCGGCCGTCATGGGTGACGGCCATACCCCGTCTTAATCCCGCGCTCTGCGGAGTGCTTTGGGTTTGGTTCCGACGGCTTCCGGTTTACCGGAAGCCGTCTTGCTATCCGGCGAAATCCGGCGTCGGCAATCCCCGCACGCCGGGTTTGCAGGCGAACAAGCTTCCCGCGAGAGGTTGCTTGCGGATATCCGCTTCGCTCATGCCGTAGCGGGCCGTGGTGATGAAAAGCGTATCCAATCCCGCGCCCGCGAAGGTGCAGGAGGTTACGTTGGGAACCGGCAGTAAAAGGGTCTGTAGGCGTTCTCCCTTGGGGGAAAAGCGCGTCACGCGGCCGCCGCCGAAATGGCAGACCCACAGGCAATCTTCGGAGTCCACGGTGATGCCGTCCGGGCCGCCCTCGTCGGCGCCTAGTTTCACGAACTCGCGCTTGTTGCGGATTTCGCCGTCGCCGTCGAGGTCGAAGGCGTAGACCAAGCCCTTCATGGTCTCGTTGTGGTAGAAGGTCTTCTTGTCGACGCTGAAGGCCGGACCGTTGCTGCAGATGTATCCGCTCTCGATATTCTGGACGGATAAATCCACGTTAAGGCGATAGAGGCTCCCGGTCGCGTCCCGCCAATTCGCTTCGTCCACGGTGCCGGTCCAGAAGCGGCCCAAGGCATCCGCCTTGCCGTCATTGAAACGATTGCCCGGTATGTCGGTTTCGAATTCCGCGATGACGCGCGGGGCCACGATATCCGACGAGAAATCGAAAAAGGCGATGGCATGCCGCGTCGTTCCTACGAAACCCCCGCGTCGGCGCGGGGCCAGGCTGGTCACCTCGGTTGCGAAGGACCAGGTTTTCCGGGCCTTGTCCGCAAGTCCATATCGGTGGACCTTCTTGCCCACCAGGTCGACCCAGTAGAGGGAATTCTCCCGCTCCACCCACACGGATCCCTCGCCGAGGATGGCCGGTTCTTCCCAAACGCATTCCGGAGTAATCGACATGCCCGCTCCTTTCGGATTCATTCAGCGACGGTTCACGCCCGCGATTTCACGCCCGCGCATTCGCAACGAAGCGTTTGGCCCGTCAACCCGCGCTCCACGTCCTCGGCCGCGAAGCGCTGGAGCCTCACGATGCTGGCCGCGCTGTAGTAAGCGATATGCGGGGTGAGCAAGGCGTTGCGGCAAGTCCGCAAAGGATGGTCCGCTTCCAAGGGCTCGCGTTCGAACACGTCGATGCCGGCATGGCCGATGGTGCCGGCGTCAAGGGCCTGGGCCAAGGCTCGGGTATCGATCAGGCCGCCTCGCGAGGTGTTGATGAGGATGGCGTTCTTTTTCATGGCCCGTAAGCGCTCGTCATTGACCAGATGACGGGTTTCCGGGTTGAAAGGCAAGTGCAGGGACAGGATGTCGGCGCGCGCGAACAGGTCGTCCAGCGAAAGCTTTTCCGCGCCTATGGCCTCCAAGGCGTCCGCGGGGACGTACGGGTCGTAGGCGCCGAGCTTGAAACCGAAGGCGCGCATGCGCTCCAACGTGGCCCGGCCGATGCGCCCCGCTCCGGCCACGGCGAAGAAAAGATCCTTGCAAGAGAGCACCGGCTTCGGAGCGACGGAGGGCCATTCCCCCCGGCGGATGGCGGCGTCGAAAAAGGGAAGTTGCCGCAAGAGCGACAGGGAGAGGGCGGCGGCGTGATCGGCTACTTCGTCGATGCCGTAATCGGGCACGTTGCAGACGGGTATTCCCCGGACCTTGGCGGCCGCCAAGTCGATATTGTCCAGGCCGATGCCGTAGCGCACGATCACCTTGCATTTCGGGAGGCTCGCCAGCACCGCGTCCGTGATGGGGACGTATTGCACGAACAGGGCATCCGCGTCCCCCGCCGCGGCGATCACTTCGACAGGCGTCTTGCATTGGAGAATGGTGAGCGGCCAGCCGTTGCGGTCGCACATGGCCCGCTCCTCGGCGAAGGACTCGAAATTGCAGTCGGTGACAACGACCTTCATGCCGTCTTCACGGGCTCGCGGGTCAGCTTGCCATTCACCTTGCGGAAAATCCCGTGGGGATTTTCGTCGCGAAGGGCCTCCGGAAGCAGCGCGTTGGGAACGCCTTGATACGCCACCGGCCGGGCGAAGCGCAGGATGGCATCCTCTCCCACGCTGGTGAAAAAAGCCAGGGACGCGGCGGGATATGGGCCGCCATGCTGCATGGAGGGGCAGACTTCAACGCCGGTGGGATAGCCGTTGACGATGACGCGCCCGGCCTTCTGCTCCAGGATCTCCAGGAGTTCGGCGACCTGGGCCCGATCATCCCCGTCGGCTTGGATGGTGGCGGTGAGATTTCCCGCGAGATTGCGGGCCACTTCCCGCATTTGCCCGGCATCGTCGCAAACCACGAGCAGGACGGCGGGCCCGAAGATCTCCTCCGAGAGCTTGCGATTAGACAGGAAGGTTTTCGCGGGGGTCCGCAACACGACATTGGGCGGCGTCAGAACGCTTACCTCGGGGTCATCCACGAGGGTAAGGACATCCACCCCGGAATGTTGCCCTGCCTCGCCCACGGCTTCCGCGAAAGCCTTGCCGATGCGGGAATGCAATAGCACGCCGCGCGGCTTTTCCGCGAACTTCTCCCGCAGCCCATTCTCGAACGCAGCGAACGTCGCATTCTTTACGGCCACCACCACGCCCGGCGAGGTGCAGAATTGGCCCGTACCCAGGGTCGCCGAGGCGCTTAAGCCGGAAGCGATGGACTCGGCACGGGACTTGAGCGCCCCCGCGCAGACGAAGACCGGATTGATGCTGCCCATCTCCGTGAACACGGGAATGGGGACTTCGCGCGCGGCGGCGAGGTCCATGAAGGTGCGCCCGCCTTTGAGGGACCCCGTAAAGCCCACGGCCTGGGTGAAAGGATGCTTCACCAGGGCGGCGCCCAGTTCGTGGCCGTTGCCTAGCAAAAGGGAAAACACGCCCCGGGGCATACCGCGGGAGCGGATGGCCTTGTCGACGGCCTGGGCGAAGAGTTCGTTGGTGGCCGGGTGGAAGGAATGCCCTTTCACGACGACCGGGTTGCCGGCGGCCAGCGCCGAAGCCGTATCGCCGCCCATGGCGCCGAATGCGAAAGGGAAGTTGGACGCGCCGAACACCGCGACGGGGCCGATGGGTCGGAGCATGCGGCGGATATCGGGCTTGGGAGCCGGTTGGCGATCGGGCTGGGCGGTATCGATGCTGGCCCCCACCCATTGCCCATCCTCGGCCAATCGTGCGAAGGCGCGGATCTGGCCGCAGGTGCGGGCGCGCTCGCCGGTCAGGCGCGGTATGCCGAGGCCGGTTTCCCGGTCCGAGGTTTCCAGCAACCCTTCGCCCAGCCTCTCGATTTCATCCGCGATGGCGCTCAAGAAACCCGCGATGGCCTTTCCGCCGAGGAGCCGATACTCCCCATAGGCTTCGCGGGCCGCGGCCAAGGCCTGCTCCGCTTCCGCCGCCCCGCTGCTGGCGTAAGTGGCCACGGTTTCGCCCGTGCGCGGGTTCAGGGACGAGAAGCTTTTCCCGTCCGGAGAAACCCATTCCCCGGCGATGTACGATTTTTGGTTCAGGGGGATCATTCCGGATTCTCCTCAGGCTTTCAGCAATCCGCGGCGGTGCAGGTTTTTCATGAGCGCGGAAATCCCGAACTCCCAAGGCGGCGCCAAATGGCAATGGGTCACCCGGTTTTCCAGGGTGCCCAACTTCTCCGCATGGATGCGCACCACGTCGCCCAACTTATGGGTGAAGCCTTTGCCATGCCCGTCGCGATCCTGGGTCGGAGCGAACAGCGTGCCGGTGAACAAGGCGATGCCGTCGGGATACTGATGGTTTTCGCCCAGGGTTTGCGCCACCAAGTCCAGGAGATCGCGGCTAATCTTCCGCATTTGGCTGGCTTCCTCCAAGCGGAATCCGTCCGGCCCTTCGATGGTCAACCCCACATCCTGACGACGCACATCGTCCAGGGAAAAGGTCGCGTCGAACAACCGGATGAACGGGCCGATGGCGCAAGAAGCGTTGTTGTCCTTGGCCTTGCCCAACAGCAGGGCGCTACGGCCCTCGATGTCGCGCAGATTCACGTCGTTGCCCAAGGTCGCCCCGGCCACCCGGCCTTTCGCGTCCACCAGCAACACGGTTTCGGGCTCGGGATTGTTCCATGAGGAGACGGCCAGGATGCCGATCTCCGCTCCCGGCCCCACGGCGGAGAGCGGCTGCGCCTTGGTAAACACCTCGGCATAAGGCCCGATGCCCACCTCGAGGTATTGCGACCACATTCCTTGGCTCTTGAGCGCCTGCTTCAATTCCTCCGCTTGCGGTGAGCCCGGCTTCACCCCGGAAAGATCCGCGCCGATGCGGGCCTGGATGGCCGCGCGGATGCGATCGGCCTCGCGGGCATCGCCGGAAGCGCGTTCTTCGATCACCCGTTCCAGCAGGCTGGCCGCGAAGGTGACGCCGCAGGCCTTGACCGCCTGGAGATCCACGGGCGCGAGAAAATACGGGAGGGTCGCATCGCGCCCGGTCGCTTTGGAAGCGGCCATGGTGTTGGCCATGATTTCCCCGAAGCGCCCGATGCTGCGCAATCCGGAAAGGCCGGCGTCTGCTTTGGAAAATCCCCGGTTCAGGAGTTCCGCGCAGGTGGGCGCGAGAGGGGAAAGATCGAGGACGCCCTGTTCGGTCAAAAGCACCGGTACGGGTCCGCCGATATCCGAGCCGGAAGCGGGGAGCCAGGCCCGGCCGATCAAGGTGCCGGCGAAGCCGTCTTTGGGGAGGTAGGAGATCGCGTTTCCGGTGGGGGACATGGGTCTGCTCCAGGACTAGGAGGATAAAGATACTTCCGGATTATTACTTTCGCCCCGGGCGGGCTCCCTTCGCGAAGGCATGCTCCCTTAGAAACCGTGTCCGCGGAACTACGAGGGAAATGCCGCCAGGTATACCCTGCTCATTGGCTTCGGATGGCTTGCTTTGAGGCAATCCAGCATCTTTCACCCGTTTACCGAAGTTCCCGGCGTACGAAAAGATCGTACGATTTTTTGCGCCGCCGCCTTATGGATCGCTCAGGGATCGGCTACCATTATGCCAATGGAAGCAGCTGCCGTTTCGGTCTTCGCCTATGCGGACTACCGCGTTTTCCTGAAGGATTATTACGAACGGGCCCGGCGGATCGACAGGAGGTTTTCCCACCGGTATATATCCTCCAAAATGGGATTCGCGTCGGCCAGTTGGTTCAACGATTTGCTGAAAGGCCGGACCAACCTGGCTGGCACCCACTTGGTCAAGCTGGCCGGCCTGCTCAAGCTGAAGGATACGGAAGCGGATTACCTGGAAACCCTGATCCAATACAACCAGGCGAATTCAAAAAAAAAAAAAAACCGTTACTACAAGAAGCTGAACCCCGCTCTGAAAACCTCTCAGGCAAAGGAAGCCATTAGCCTCCTGGAAAAGCTCGGGTTCATCCGCAAAGATGCTCAAGGCGCCTTCCGTCCCGCGTCCGCCATGCTCAAGAAGGATGCGTCCTTCAAATCCTTATACGCAGCGAATTACCTCAAGGCCAATATGGAATTGGGAATGCAGGCCCTGGAAGGATTCCAGAAAGAGGAACGGCATATCTCTGCCATAACGCTTTCCTTTTCCAAACCGGGATTTGACAAGGCTATTTCTGAAATCGAATCCTTACGGAAGAGGCTGATGGTCTTGATGAAAGAGGATACGCGACCGGATAAGGTTTTCCAATTCAACGTGCAATTTTTTCCGGTAACCAACTGAGGAATACCATGAAGACTACGAGGATCGGGATATGCGGCGTCATGCTGCTGACGGCTTGCCTGTTCGATGGAAAACAGGCTAACCGGGGTTCGGTGGTCGACAATGAGCTGGCTGGACAGCTTTTTCTCGGGGACGGCAGTGCCGCCGCGGGAGCCCGCGTTCGGGTGTATCAGGTCAACCACATCCCGGACTCTTCCGCCGCGGCCTACGTGACCACCACGGACCATGCAGGCCGTTATACCCTCGCTTCCCTGCCGGAGGGAGAATACAACATCCTCGGCGATAGGGATGGTCTCTATTCCTACCAGGATTCCGTCTCGGTGGGCGGAACGTCCGACTCCCTTCCTTCCGATACCCTTGAAGTTCCCGGCAGCCTCGCCGGATTCGTCGGGCTTGAACCCAACGACAACCCGCGATCCGCGATCGTACAAGTTCTCGGGACCAATAATTTCGTCAACGTCAACGAGGATGGAAGCTTCAGGCTGGAAAACCTTGCGGCCGGACGGTACCGCTTGAAAGTGGTGACCACTCAACCCAATTACACTCCCCTGTTCGTCCCGCTCTTGGCTCGGACCGGGTACCAGGATACCCTGGCGGATACCTTGCGGCTGCCATATACCGGAATACCGGTGGTGACTGGAATGAGGGCTACCTATGATACCTTGAACGGCATAGTCCACCTCACGTGGGATCCGGTCAAGTACGTCAATCTGTCGCAATATCTGGTGTTCCGCGATTCGTCCGCGACTATCGAGCTTTCCCGGCAATCCATCGGCTTGGCGACGGAAACGGCTTTTTCCGATACCCTACTCTTGCCTTCCCGCCACGGACTTTTCACGCAGCAGGATACGACCGATCGCCACCTTGAGTACCGTATCAAGGTTCGCAGCAAATCGGATACGGTAGGCGCGAACTTCGGCTTCGTGCCCCTATTCGCCGTGGCGCCCGCCAAAGTACGGACCTTCCTAAGCCTGGATGTCGTAAAGGTCACTTGGGATTCCGCTATCAACGCGGATTCAACCATCCTGGCTGCGCACCTCAGCAATTTAATCCGGGGTTTGACGGAGATTTCGTGGGCCTTGGGCAGTCCGGATTCGGTTGTCAAAGTCCGGTCCCTAAACGGGCTCCATACGCTTACCGACTCTCTGGGGTTTAACTGGTCTGCGCAGGGGCCTTATAAGGCGTATGTGAAGGTGAGAGATTCCCTCGGATTGATTTGGGAGGATAGCCTTTCCATTCACGGAAACAGCGCGCCTAGCATCGGCGGAAATCCGGCTACACGCATACGGGTGGGCCAGGAATTCCTTTTCACGCCCGCCTTCGCGGACCCGGATAGCGATGCTTTGCGATTTTCCGCTACGGCGCTTCCGTACTGGCTCACGTTGAACTCCGCCACCGGGCAATTGCGAGGCACGCCCAAAAGCCAGGATAGCGGGACATACTCCGGCGTGACGCTCAAGGTCACCGATGGAAGGCGGGAAGCGTTCTTGCCGCCCTTCGATCTCAAGGTGAGCGAAAACCCCTGGATCCTGCGCCGAGACGTACCCGCTGTTGGCGCCAGCGGTTTTTATGCGCATTACTTCCTGCCCATAGCCGGGAAAATCTATGCGGGCGTAACCTATGCAATGCATGATCTCAGCCCAGATACCCTGTTAATCTATGACCCGTCGACGAATAGCTGGTCGGGCCGGAAGCTTCCCTTTGCGCCTTACAACACATCGCCCCAGGCGCTGAACGGGAGAATCTTCTATCTGGCCCCCGGCAAAGCCATGCGCTCCTATGATCCCATTGCCGATTCGATGCGAACCTTGACTTCTTCTCCAATCGCCGACCCGGGCATCTACGGCCGATCGGCCGTGTCGGAAGGCAAATACTATTACATGTGCGGCGGCACGGATGGCGATTGCGGAAACGGATCCAGTGCGGATGGACTAGCGGTGTATGACCCGGGTTCGAACGCGTGGACGCTTAAATCCCCGCCCCCTTTCAAGTCGAAGCGGATCCTGCGCCTAGGTACGCCGGTCGGCGTGGGCGGCAAAATCTATCTCGTCGGAAGCTATCCGGCCGACACGGATCCGGCAATCACGAATTTTCCTTCCAGATCGGTATTGGTTTATGATCCGGCCACGGATGCATGGAGCGATGGTCCGGGTATGGATTGGGCGGTCGCGGGGGGAGGTACATGCGTTGCGGGTAATAAGCTATTCGTTGCGGGCGGCGAGTCCGGCGACAATAATTTCGGCCCAGTTCCCACAAGCGGTATGGATGAATTCGATCCCGCAGCCGGAGCCTGGACTGGGAAGACGGATATGATCGCGAAAATCGGTTCCCCCTTATGCGCGGAAGTCGGAGGGAGATTTTATGTCCTGAACCGCAGGGACGAATCGGTTTCCAATTCGAATTTCTTATTGCTGGAATATGATCCGAGCAAAGACGGTCCGTGAATAACGGATCGCCATCCTTCCGGAATGGATGCCAAGGGAAGACCACAGCCGGAGTATTTGGAAATAAAAAGCCCGGGCCCAGTGACCCCGGGCATATCCCTAAAAAGCGAAACCCCCTCGGGAAGGGGGTTTCGAATCAGAGAGAGTTGGTCGGGATGGCGGGATTTGAACCCACGACCCCTTGCTCCCGAAGCAAGTGCTCTACCAGGCTGAGCCACATCCCGTCGACCAAGGGCCACCAAAGTTAGCATAGGCCCCCGGAACTGCCAACCGCCAGGGCCCTTTGCCCGCGTATTTCTTCCCCAAAAAGAAAGACGGGCCCCTCCGATTCGGAAGGACCCGCCTTTTTTCGCACCGGCCGAAGACCCAGGTCTCCGCGGGGTTCGCCCCTCGGCGGCGTCCAGCCGCCTTAGCCGTTGCTTTTTCCTTCTCAAGTGGAGATACCCTTCGGGATGCTCCACCGAGCGGTTATTACTCCTCCGAGTAGTGATACCCGGCTTCGCCGTGGTCGATGAAGTCGAGGCCCTGCAGTTCCTCGTCGTGCGACGGGCGCAGTCCCACGATCACCTTCACGATGAAGGCCAGCACGGTGGTGCCGATCACGGCCAACGCGATGGTCAGGCCGATGGCCTTGAGCTGTTCGATCCAAAGGGTGTTGCCCACGATGCCTTTGAGGTTCGTGTTGAGGTTGGCATTCACGTCGGCGGTGGCAAGGAAACCGGTGAGCAAGGCGCCCAAGGTTCCGCCCACGCCGTGCACGCCGAAGGTATCCAGCGCATCGTCATACTTGAAGATGGCCTTCAACTGGGTCACGGCCAGGAACGGGATCACCGCGGCGAGCACGCCGATGATGACCGCGCCCGTGGAGTTCACGAAGCCGGTGGCGGGAGTGATGACGACGAGGCCGGCCACGGCGCCCGAGCAGAAGCCGAGGACGGTGGGCTTGCCCTTGAAGATCCATTCCATCATGGGCCAGACGGCGCAAGCGACGGCGGTGGCGAGGGTGGTGGTCATGAACGCGTTGGCGGCGACCACGTCCGAGGCGACGGCGGAACCGGCGTTGAAGCCATACCAGCCGACCCACAGCATGCCCGTGCCGATGGCGGTGAGCGTAAGGCTATGCGGGGCGAAGTGCTTGTTGCCGAAACCGACGCGCTTGCCCAGGATGAGGCAGAGCACCAAGGCGGACCAGCCCGAGGACATATGCACCACGGTACCGCCGGCGAAATCGATGGCCTTGATCTTGGCGGCGGCGTTCCACACGCCGTTCATGAAGCCGTCGGCGCCCCACACCATGTGGGCGAGGGGGAAGTAGACCACCAGCATCCATCCCAGGATGAAAAGCATGATGGCGCTGTATTTCATGCGCTCGGCGATGGCGCCGATGATCAGGGCCGGGGTGATGATGGCGAACATCAACTGGTACATGGAGAAGACGTTATGCGAGACCCAATACGCGTAATCGGTATTGGGCGCGCTGGTGACGCCCTTCAGGAAGGCGAACGACAGGCCGCCCAGGAAAGGCGAGCCATGCGCGAAGGTGAAGCTGTACCCGAAGGCCCACCACAGAATGGTGATCATGCCCGCGCAGCCGAAGCATTGCGCGATCACGGACAGGACGTTTTTGGTGCGGACCAGGCCGCCGTAGAAGAGGAAAAGGCCGGGCAAGGTCATGAACAGAACCAAGGCCGCCGAAGCCATCATCCAGGCGTTATGGCCGGGACCCGGAACTCCGGTCAGCTTGGTGGGCGCCGAGTTCGTGATATAGGCTTCCAGATCCGCGATGCGGACCAGGGTGGCCGAATCCACCGTGGTCGCGGGAGCCGCGGCTGCAGGTGCCGCTGGGGCGGCGGTCGCCGTGGCCGGGGCGGCGGCGGGGGCAGTGTCGGCGAAGCTTGCCGTTGCGCCTAGCAGGCTTAGGGTAAGCACCCAGCATGCAACGAGCTTGGATCTTAGGTTCATTGGTATCCTCATCTTGGGTTCCTCGATTAGGGAGTCGTCGTCCTTCCAGCGGCCTCGATCATGGTCTGTCTTCCAGCGGCCTGACCCTGGATATGCGAGTAAGGCTTTAGCATTGGTCATGCCAAAGACGTAAATCGGCCTCTTTGGAGGCAAAATGGAAACCGGATTGGGATGGACGGTCAGATATGTCATCAATTGTCAATTCATATTGTCAATTGCGGGAATTGTAAATCCAGATTGTGACAATTCTGGTTTTATTGGGGAAAAGCCGGCCCAAAAAGGCCGGCTCGGGAATCAGCTGAACAATACCCCGAAAATCAGGCGAATGTCTTCTCGTTGGCGGGAGACGAATGGCCCATGGCTTCTTCGTAATGATATCCGGCTTCGCCATGCTCGGACAAGTCCAGTCCCTGGAACTCGGATTCGGCAGAGGGACGCAGACCGACCACGGCCTTGATGATATAGGCCAGGACGGCGGTGCCCACCATGGCCAGAAGCATGGTAATCCCGATGGCTTTGAGCTGTTCGATCCACAGGGTATGCCCGACTATGTCCTTGAGGTTGGTGGGGAGGTTGCCGTTCACGTCGGCGGTGGCCAGGATGCCGGTGAGGAAGGCGCCCATGGTGCCGCCCACGCCATGCACGCCGAAGGTATCGAGCGCATCATCGTACTTGAAGATGTTCTTGAGCCAGCTGCAGGCCAGGAAGGGCACGATGCCGGCGGCGATGCCGATGATGACCGCGCCGTTGGAGTTCACGAAGCCGGTGGCCGGGGTGATGACGACGAGGCCGGCCACGGCGCCCGAGCAGAAGCCGAGCACGGTGGGCTTGCCCTTGAAGATCCATTCCATCATCGGCCAAACGAAGGACGCGACGGCGGTGGCGAGGGTGGTGGTCATGAACGCGTTGGCGGCGATGCCGTCGGCGGCGACGGCGGACCCGGCGTTGAATCCGTACCAGCCGACCCACAGCATGCCCGTTCCGACCATGGTGAGGACCACGCTATGCGGCGCGAAGCTGCGTTGCCCGAAGCCCATGCGTTTCCCGAGGATGAGGCAGAGCACCAAGGCGGACCAGCCCGAGGACATATGCACCACGGTACCGCCGGCGAAATCGATGGCCTTGATCTTGGCGGCGGCGTTCCAAACGCCGTTCATCAGGCCGTCGGCGCCCCACACCATATGGGCCAGCGGGAAATAGACCACCAGCATCCAGCCGGTGCAGAACAGCATGATGGCGCTGTATTTCATGCGCTCGGCGACTGCGCCCACGATCAAGGCCGGGGTGATGATGGCGAACATCAATTGGTACATCGAGAAAACGTTCTGCGAGACCCAATACGAATAATTGGTGTTGGGAACGCTGGTAACGCCTTTCAGGAAAGCGAAGTGCAGTCCGCCGACTATGGGGGACCCGCTATCGAAGGTGAGGCTGTACCCGAAGGCCCACCAGAGCAAGGTGACCATTCCGGTGATCCCCAGGCATTGGGCGAGCACGGAAAGCACGTTCTTCGTCCTCACCAGACCACCATAAAACAGGGCCAGGCCCGGCAAGGTCATGAACAGGACCAGGGCGGAGCATATCATCATGAATCCGTTGTGGCCGGGGCCGGCGACGCCGGTCAGCTTCACGGGAGCCGCGTTGTTCATATAGGCGGCGAAATCCGGATCGGTGGGGGCCGAAGGCGCGGCGGTTGCCGGGGCAGCAGCCACCGGGGCCGCGGCCGGGGCGCTGGCGGAAGCCGATGCGGAGGCAGGGGGCGGTGTCGCCGCGGCGGGCTGATCGGCGAAGGCCGCGGCGGCGGCGGAAAGGCCCAGGGCGAGGGCCCAAGCGGCCAGGGTTTTCGGGTTGAGTAGCCTGAACGTTACCATACGGACTTCCTTGTTGGAGGTGGACGGACGGGATTCAGAAAGCCAGATGCTTTTTAACGCTGGCCTCGGTGAGGCCGGCGGTATCTCCTTCGAGCACGACGGTGCCCCGTTCCATGATGGAATAGCGATCGCCCAGGCGCCGCGCGAATTCCAGGTATTGTTCCACGAGCAGGATGGCGATCCCGCCTTTGGCCTTGAGGCCCATGAGCACGCGTTCGATGTCGTCGATGATGGAAGGCTGGATGCCCTCGGTGGGTTCGTCGAGCAAGAGCACCTTGGGTTTGCCCAGCAGGGCGCGGGCGATGGCCAGTTGCTGCTGCTGGCCGCCGGAGAGGTTTCCGCCCAGGCGCTTGCGCATGTCCTTGAGGAACGGGAACAACCCGTAGGCTTCGTCCTCGGGCAGGGATTTGCGCCCGTCGGGCCGGGCCTGCAGGCCCAGGAACAGATTCTCTTCGATGCTGAGCTTGGGGAATATTTCGCGGCCTTGCGGCACGTAAGCGACGCCGGACCGGGCCCGTTTCTCGGGCGGCAGCTTGTTCAGCGTCTTGCCTTCGAAGCGGATCTCGCCGCGGCGGGCGGGCAAAAGGCCCATGATGGCCTTCAGCAAGGTCGTCTTGCCGACCCCGTTGCGGCCCATCAGCGCGGTGATGGTGCCCGGGCGGAGAGACAGGTTCACTTCGCGTAGGACTTGGCTTTCGCCATAAAAAACGTCCAGGCCTTTCACCTCCAGGGCGGTGGTGGCTGATCTGGATGCGATGGCCGGCGCGGTAGCCGGGAGCAGGGCGGAGTCAGGCATGGGCCCCTCCCGTGACGGAACCTGCTCCTGCCATGGCGGCGTTCACCGGTTTAGCCGCGCGCTCGTTGCGGGTTCCGTGGGACCGGCCCAGATAACGTTCGATCACCTGCGGATCCTCCTGCACCTTCTCGATGGGCCCTTCCGTCAGGATCTTCCCTTCGCAGAGCACGGTCACCTGGCGGGCCAATTGCTTCACGAACTCCATGTCATGCTCGATGACGATGATGGAATGCTTCTCGGCCAACTCCGTCAGGAGGCGCCCCGTCTTCGCGGTCTCCTCGTCGGTCATGCCCGCAGCAGGCTCGTCGATGAGCAGCAGCTTGGGATCCTGCAGGATGAGCATGCCGATTTCCAGCCATTGCTTTTGCCCGTGGGAGAGGAAGGAGGCGTCCATTCCCAGGCAGTCGGCCAGGCCCACGGTCTCGGCCACTTCCTCGATGCGGTCATTCCCCTGCGGCGAGAGCTTGTAGAACAAGGAGCGCCAGACGCGGCGATCGGTCTTGAGGGCCAAGAGCAGATTGTCGAACACGGATAGGCTGCCGAATACGGAAGGCGTCTGGAACTTGCGGCCCACGCCCAGCTCCACGATCTGCTGTTCGTTGAGCTTGGTCAGATCCTTCCCGTCCATCTCGGCGCTACCGGATTGGGGTTTGGTCTTTCCGCAGAGCACGTCCATGAAGGTGGTTTTGCCCGCCCCGTTGGGCCCGATCACGACCCGCAATTCCTTTTCCTGTAGTTCGAAATAGGCGATGTCGAGGGCCTTGAATCCGTCGAAGGAGACCATTAAGTCTTCGACTTGCAGGATGCGCTTGCTCATCGGCCCTCCTGCGCCGCCGCGGCGATGGCGGTTTCCGATTCCGCCTCCGGGGCATGCGCGACCGATTTCCCGTTCGCGACTGCCGACGGCTTCCGTGCGGCGCGGGGAAAGCGCAGCTTGGCCAAGGCTCCCATGGCGCCTTGCGGGAAGAACAGCACCACGGTGATGAATAGGAATCCCAGGAAGTACAGCCAGGTGCCGGGGAACTTGCTGGTCAGCCAGGTGTAAGCGAGGCTGGTGCCGATGGCCCCCAGGATAGGGCCTCCCAAGGTTCCGCGTCCGCCCACGGCGACCCAAACGATCATTTCCAGGGAGCTTTTCACGTCCATGCGCCCCGGGGTGATGATGCCGGTTTGCGGCACGTAAAGGATGCCGCCGATTGCGGCCAAGAGCGCGGCCATGCAAAAGGCGAAGAGCTTATAGCGCGTAACCGGAAAGCCCGTGAAGCGTAGGCGATGCTCGCTGTCCCGGATGGCGACCAGCACCTTGCCGGCCTTGGAAGAGACCAGGTAGCGCGCCGCGAAGTAGGAGACGATCAGGGCCGCCGCGGTCAGCATGTATAGACCGCGCTTTACGCCGGGGCGCGCCAGTTCCAAACCCAGCAAGGTCTTGAAATCGGTGAGGCCGTTGGTGCCGCCCAGCATGGTTTCGTTGCGCAGGAAGATGAGCCACATGGCCAAGGCGAGGGCCTGGGTGATGATGGAGAGGTACACGCCCTTGATGCGGCTGCGGAAGGCGAAGAAGCCGAACAGCAGGGCGAAAAGCACCGGGACAGCCAAGGCCAGGGCCAAGGCGACCGGAAAGTGGCGGAAGGGTTCCCAGAAGAGCGGTAGCGATTTCACCTGGTTCCAGACCATGAAATCGGGTAGGGCGCTGCCGTACACGCTCTGGGTCCCGGTCTTGAGCAGCATATGCATGCCGATGCAATAACCCCCCAGGCAGAAGAAGAGGGCCTGGCAAAGCGAGAGAATGCCGGTATAGCCCCAAATCAGATCGATTCCGAGGGCGGCCAAGGCGAAACAAAAGTACCGGCCCAAGAGGTTGAGGTTGTTGTCGGAAACGATCCCCAAGGCGTTCAAGGACGGAACGGCGATCACGGCCAACGCCGACAATACCAAGGCCGTCCTCTCCCTTCGGAAGAAGGACTCAGAGGTCTTCATTGCGGCCTTTCGCGGGGAAGAGGCCCGAAGGGCGGTTCTGCAGGAAGAAAATCACGAGGCCCAGAAGCACGACCTTGGCGTATACGCTTTGCAGGAAAGGCTCCAGGAATTTGTTGAGCGATCCGATCCCGAGGCCGGCGATGACCGTGCCCGCCAGCTTGCCCACGCCGCCGGTGACCACCACCATGAAGGAGTCCACGATGTAATTCTGGCCCATGCCCGGATCCACGTTGCCGATCTGGGTCAGGGCGCAACCGGCCACGCCGGCGATCCCGGTCCCCACGCCGAAGGTGAGCATGTCCACCCGGCGGGTCGCGATCCCCAGGCATGCGCTCATGGATCGGTTCTGGGTCACCGCCCGGATCTTGGTCCCGAGGCTGGTTCGATAGAAAGCCCAACTGACCGCGCCTACGATGGCGATGGTCAGGAACATGATGAAGATGCGGTTGAAAGGCAGCACCACTTGCGGAAAGATTTCCCAACCCTTCGAGAGCAGCTTGGGCGTGGAAACCGCGGTGAGATCGCCGAACAGGCTGCGGGCCGACTGTACCAAGAGAAGGCTCAGGCCCCAAGTGGCCAAAAGGGTTTCCAAGGGGCGCCCATAGAGGCGCTTGATGATGGTGGCCTCCACGAACATCCCGATGCCGCCCGCAGCCAGGAAGGAAAGCGGCAAGGAGACCAGCAGGAACCAATCGAAAAAGGAAGGGGGAAGCCATTTCGCGAAGGCGTTCTGGATCAGATAGGTGGCGTACGCCCCGATCATCATGAACTCGCCATGGGCCATGTTGATGACTCCCATCAGGCCGAAAATGATGGCCAGGCCCAGGGCCATGAGGATGAGGATGGAGCCCAGGCTCAAACCGGTGAACAGATTCTGGACCACGCCGGTGAAGCTCTGGAAGGATTCGATGGCATGGATGGCCTTCTCCGCGGCCGCGCGCACGGACGGATCGGTTTCACTGCCGGGCAAGGCCGCGGCGCCCGCGGGTTCGGTCGACCCGGATCCGGCCGTCGGGGAGCTGGAAGCCACGGAGCCGCTCGCCGCTTCCGGAGCGGCTTGCACCAGGGCCTTCAATTCGGGCAGCACGTTGACGGAATGGATCTCGCCCAGCTTGGCCGCCGCGGCCGCGCGCACGGTCGCTTCCGGGGAATGCAGCCGGAGGCGCGCCAAGGCTTCTTCCATCAGATGGCGGACGCTTTGATTGGACTCGGCCAACAAGGCTTTTTCCAGAAGGCCAGCTTGCCCCGGATCCCCGGACTCGCCGATGGTCAAGGCCGCGGCCCTACGCTTAACCGCATCGCGGCTCTTAAGATCCATGGCGGTCAGCACGGGTTGGATGAGGTTGCGTACCTCGCGGTCGGTTTCGACCTCGGCCAGATCGGCCAACTTCGCGTAAACTGGCTTACCGTCGCCGCCTTGCAAGGAGACGGCGGGGTACGGCTTGATTAGGGGTACCCAGGTTTCCCCTTCGCGTTGCTCTTCGGCCCCGGCCATGACCAAGAGCGTATCGGAAGAGCCTGCGGCGGTGTAAGCGTAGACGTTACCCTTGAAGAGGTTTTGGAAAAGGGGCTGCAATCCCTCGTCGCCGACCGCCAGCAGGGCCTTGACGGTTTCGGTCCGGCGTTCGGTGTTGCGCAATAAGGTATCGAGAAGGGCAGGCACGGAGGCGTTAGCGGAGGATGGCTTAACGTCACCCGTTGACGCGCTTCGCAGGTCAACTTGGGCCGCGGCCGGCAGAGCCGCCGGCTCGGCGGGATTCCCAGGTGCTTCCGCCCGCGCACGGAGCGGGGCGGAAGCGAGAAGGACCGCTCCCAGCACGGGGAGCAGAGACGTGCGAAGCATTCGGTTCCCTTGCGCCCCGCCGGAAGCCGGCGGGGTACGGTTGAATGGGCCGGCCGCCGTTCGCGGCCCGCCCGGTTAGCGTAACTCCTAGGTTACTTGGGGGCCTTCACGTCGGCTTTGGTATAGGTGCCGTCGTGATCCACGTGATCGCAACCCTTATCCGGGCTGGTGTAGATGGACCAGGGCTCGGGGGCGACCAGGCCTTTCGACTTCCACACCACCTTGAACTGGCCGTCCTTCTTGATCTCGCCGATCAGGACGGGCTTGTGCAGATGGTGGTTGCGTTCGTCCATCTTGACCAAGCCGCCGGGGGCCTGGAAGGTCATCCCGTAAGCGGCCTTGCGGACGGCGTCCGGGGCGAAGGACTTGGCCTTGGCGGCGGCCTGGGCCCAGATGTTGACGCTGATGTAAGCGGCTTCCATCGGGTCGTCGGTCACGCGCTTGTCGCCGCCGGGCAGCTTATTCTTGACGGCGAAGGCCTTGAAGTTCTTCACGAAGGTCTGGTTCGAAGGCACCTTGACCGATTCGTAATAATTCCAGGCGGCCAAATGGCCGACGAGGTACTGGGTATCCATGGCGCGCAGTTCATCTTCGGCTACCGAGAAGGCCATGATGGGGCACATGGCCGAAGTCAGGCCCTGGTTGGCGAATTCCTTGTAGAAGGGCACGTTGGAATCGCCGTTGATGGTGGAGAGCACGGCGGCCTTACCGCCGGCGGCGAACTTCTTGATCTTGCCCACGATGGTCTGGTAATCCTGGTGATGGAACGGGGTGTATTCCTCCTCGATGTTGGCTGCGGGGACGCCCTTGGCCAGAAGGAAGGCGCGCAGGATCTTGTTGGCCGTACGCGGGAACACGTAATCGGTTCCGAGCAGGTAGAACTTCTTGTACTCTCCGCCGTCCTTGCTCATCAGATATTCGGCGGCGGGGATCAATTGCTGATTGGGGGTCGCGCCGGTGTAGAACACCGACTTGGAGCATTCCTCGCCTTCGTACTGGACGGGGTAGAACAGCAAAGCGTCATTGCTCTCGAACACCGGCAGCACCGACTTGCGCGAGACCGAGGTCCAGCAACCGAAGGTCACGGCCACCTTGTCCACGTTCACCAGCTGCTTGGCCTTTTCGGCGAACAAATCCCAGTCCGAGGCCGGATCCACGATCACCGGCTCGATCTTCTTTCCGTTCACGCCGCCCTTGGCGTTGATCTCATCGATGGCCATCATCACGACGTCCTTCAGGGACACTTCCGAGATGGCCATGGTGCCGCTGAGCGAGTGAAGGATGCCGACCTTGACGGTCTCATCCGCGGCGGACGCGTGGGTGAAGGCCGCCAGGCCTAGGGCCATCGCGGCGGCGCCGGCCTTTAGGGCGGTGAGAACAGGCTGCTTGGATCGATGCATGTTGGGATCTCCTCTCCGAGGGTGGTTGGAACGGGAGAATGCAAAAAGCAATTCAAATGCCATGGGTTGAGAAGGCCCGGGATTAATCCGATTCGCCAAGCGGACGCTATTCCGAAGCATTATTTGACAATTTTGGGCGCAGTCCCGGACAGATCCTTACAATTAGAATGGTTGTTATGAAATTGTCCAAAAAACAGCTGGAAGCGAAATTGCTTGAGGCGAATGGCAATGGTGGGCACGGAAACCGACTGGAACGTAATCGAAGTGGCAAATTCGGGAGGGGCTTCGCAGCTCAGCCGTTGCCTCGGATTGCCTCCGATCAAGTTCATCAATCCGCGGCCGCAAGGCGGTAGCTGTCAGGTCTATGTTTCCAACTACGGGGGCGGCCTGGTGGATGGCGATGCCATCCGCATGCGTGTGAAATGCAGCGAAGGCACCCGCCTCTACCTGGGAACCCAGGCGAGCACCAAGGTATATAAAGGCGCCCTTCGTGAAGGCAGCTCGCAAGAGACCCTAGGTACGGTGCATGCGAACGCCTTGGCCGTGGTCTGTCCCGATCCGGTGGTGCCCTTCGCGGACAGCCGATACCGCCAGACCCAGAGCTGGCAAGTCCATCCTCTCGGCGAGTTGATCGTGTTGGATTGGCTGCAACCGGGACGTTCCGCCCGCGGCGAGGTCTTCGCATACAGCTCTGTGCGCAGCGAACTCAGGATTACGCGGCCCGGAGGCGCGCCGGTCCTGGTCGAGCGCTTCTCCCTCGAACCGGACTCCCAAGATCCATTCCGGTGCGGCCGCTTCGGCGTATTCCGCTCCTTCCTGACCGCGGCCTTCATCGGCCCGCGGGCGACGGCCTTGGCCGATCGGCTGGAAGGCCCGTTGCTCGCCTTGAATCGGCCGGGTAAGGCTTGGATAGGCCTCGGCCGTAGGGAAGGCGTGGGCTGGTTGCTACGTGGGTTGGGGGCCGACCGGCGCGATCTGCAACCGGTCCAGGATCTCATATTCGCCGTCCTCGCGGAGGCGGCCTGGTTGGGCTTCAATCCTTGGCTAAGGAGGCATTAAGTGCGGCTATCGCCGAAAGACATCGAGAAGCTGGCCTTGCATGGCGCCGGTTTCCTGGCCCAGAAGCGCTTATGGCGCGGTCTGCGGCTGAATTATCCCGAAGCGGTCGCCCTCATCGCCACGCAATTGCTGGAATTCATCCGCGATGGGGAGACGGTGGCAGGGCTGATGGACAAGGGCAAGCAAATCCTGGGAACGACCCAGGTGTTGCCTCCCGTGCCCGGCATGATCGACGAGGTGCAAGTGGAAGGAACCTTTCCCGACGGCGTGAAGTTGGTAACCGTGCATCATCCCATCTGCACTCCCATAGGCGAATGGGCTTTATACGGTTCGGGATTGGAAGGCTTGCCGCCACCGAAGCAAGGCCCGATCGATCCGGGACATCCCGGGCACCATCCTCCGGTAAGCGAAGCCGCGCCGGGAGAATACCTTCTCGGCGAGGGGCACATCCCTCTCAATGCCGATCGCGAGGCGGTCGAGCTCGAAGTTACCAACCTCGGCGATCGCCCCATCCAGGTCGGGTCGCATTACCCCTTCTTCGAAACCAACGCCTCCTTGCGCTTCGATCGCGCCCGCGCGGTGGACCTGCGCCTGGACATCCCCAGCGGCACCGCTGTCCGCTTCGAGCCTGGTGAAACCAAGGTGGTGCGCCTGGTGCCATTGTCCGGAGAGCGCATCGTGTACGGGGGCAACGCCCTCATTTCCGGCTCGTTGGACGGGCCGAATCGCGACGCCGCCATCGCGCGCGCGCGGGACCTCGGTTTCGCGTCCCAGGAGGGAACATGAGCTTATCCGTTTCTCGTCGCGCCTACTCGGACATGTACGGGCCCACCGTGGGCGATCGCGTGCGCCTGGGCGATACCTCGCTGCTGATCGAAGTGGAAAAGGACTTCACCGTCTACGGCGAAGAGTGCAAGTTCGGCGGCGGGAAGACCCTGCGCGATGGCCAGGGCCAAGCCGCGGGCGTTCCCCAGGCGATCGCCCTGGACACCGTCATCACCAACGCCCTCATCCTCGATTACACCGGCGTCTATAAGGCGGATATCGGCCTCAAGGACGGGCGCATCAGGGCCATCGGAAAGGCCGGAAACCCGCATGTCATGCCCGGCGTGCATCCCGATCTCATCGTGGGGCCCACCACGGAAGTGATCGCGGGCGAAGGCATGATCGCCACCGCGGGCGGCATCGATTCGCATATCCATTTCATTTGCCCGCAGCAGATCGGCGAAGCCTTGGCTTCCGGAATCACCACCATGTTGGGCGGGGGCACGGGGCCTGCCACGGGAACCTGCGCGACCACGTGTACGCCTGGCGCGGCCTACCTGGAAATGATGTTGCGAGCCACAGATGCCTATCCCTTGAACTTCGGCTTCCTGGGCAAGGGAAATTCCTCGCTGCCCGCGGGGCTGGTCGAGCAGATCGAAGGCGGCGCCATCGGCCTCAAGCTCCATGAAGATTGGGGCACGACCCCGGCGACCATCGACGCCTGCCTGGCCATCGCCGATGAGCATGATATCCAAGTGGCGATCCATACCGATACCCTCAACGAATCCGGTTTCGTGGAAGCGACCATCGCCGCGTTCAAGGGGCGCGTCATCCATAGTTTCCATACCGAAGGCGCGGGCGGCGGGCACGCGCCGGACATCATCAAGGTCTGTAGTTTGCCCAACGTCCTGCCCAGCTCGACCAATCCCACCCGCCCCTTCACGGTCAACACCTTGGCCGAACATCTGGACATGCTGATGGTTTGCCACCATCTGGACAAGAACATCCCCGAGGACGTGGCCTTCGCCGAAAGCCGCATCCGGGGCGAAACCATCGCCGCCGAGGATATCCTCCATGATCTGGGGGCCATCTCCATGATGTCGTCGGATTCGCAGGCCATGGGCCGCGTGGGCGAAGTCATCACCCGGACCTGGCAGACCGCCCACAAGATGAAGACCCAACGCGGGGCCTTGCCCGGAGAGACGCTGGCGGGGGCCGACAATCTGAGGGCGCGTCGTTACATCGCCAAGTACACCATCAATCCCGCGGTGGCCCACGGCATTTCCGAAGAGGTCGGCTCCCTGGAGATCGGCAAGCTGGCGGACATCGTACTCTGGAAACCCGCCTTCTTCGGATCGCGTCCGGAAATGGTGATCAAGGGAGGCTATATCGCCCAAGCCCAGATGGGCGATCCCAACGCCTCCATCCCCACGCCCCAGCCCTACCACTCACGCCCCATGTTCGGGGCCATGGGAGGCGCGGTGGGCCTGACCTCCCTCGCTTTCGTCTCGCAGGCATCTTTGCGCCGCGTGCGCGATACCTACGGCCTGTCCAAGAACGTGGTCGCGGTGAAGGGTTGCCGGAACATTTCCAAGGCGGATATGCGCCTTAACTCCGCCACGCCCCGTATCGAGGTCGATCCCGAGACCTACGTTGTCGAAGCGGACGGCGAGATCCTGGCTTGCGAGCCCGCGAAGTCCCTCCCCCTGGCGCAACTCTATTCCTTTTTCTAAAACCATGTCCCTGCTCGATCTGCTGCAACTGTCCGACTCCAGCTTCCCCGCGGGAGGCTTCGCCTTCAGCGGAGGGCTGGAGAGCATGGCAAAGATGGGGTATCTGAAGACCTGGGAGGATTTCCGGGAGTACCTCGGGTGCTGCCTGGAGCAACTCATCTCCGCGGAAATGCCGTTCCTGTTTTCCGCCTTCGCCAGCGCAGCTCCGCCGGGCGCTACCGCAACCCAGCCGTACCGACCCGGGACGGAAATCGCTGCGGAAGACTTCGCCGCGGTCGCGCGCGAATGGGACGCCTGGGTTTTCCTTCCCGCCTCCCGCCGGGCCAGCCTTTCCCAGGGACAAGCCTGGACGCGCGCCATGGAAGCCGCCTATGACCTTCCCGGAATGATCGCCATCCGCCCTTGGTTCGACGCGCGCGGCATCCCCTTGCATTTCCTGATGGCCTTCGCTGCGGCGTTGCGCGTCGCCCGCTTCACCCTATCCGAGGCCCGGTCCCTGCTTCTGCACATGGCCCTACGCGATCAATTGGGCGCCGCGGTGCGCCTTGGCCTGGTCGGATCCCTGCAAGCCCAGCGTCTTCACCGCGAACATATTTCCATAGGCGAATCCTTGTTGGCCGCCCGCTCCGCCCGTATCCAGGACGGTTATGCCCGCGCCGAGAGGACCGCGCCGATGATCGAATTGGCCCAGGCCAGCCATCCCCGCTTATACTCGAAACTATTCCAAAGTTGACGTAAGCCGAAGGAGTCCGCATGAAGATACTGCGCGTTCACGATGGGCTCGGGCATGGCCCCGAGGGTCATACGCACGGGCCCGGCGCCCATACCCATGAGCCAGGCTCTCATGGACATAGCCATGAGCCATTCGAGTCCCCGGGAGAATACCGCCTACGCGAACTGGCCCTTCCCGATCGCGACTACAAGCGGCGCAGCTTCACGATCGGCATCGGGGGGCCGGTAGGCTCCGGAAAGACCGCCCTTACCCTGGCCCTGTGCCGCCACCTGCGCGAAACCTATAGCCTCGGTGTGGTAACCAACGACATATTCACCCGGGAGGACGGCGAGTTCCTGATCCGCAACCAGGCGCTTCCCCAGGAACGCATCCTGGCCGTGGAAACCGGGGGATGCCCGCACGCGGCCATACGCGAGGACGTTTCCTTGAACGTGGCCGCCCTGGAGCAGTTGATGGATCGCTTCCAAGGCGGGATCGATCTGCTTTTCGTGGAAAGCGGCGGCGACAACCTGGCGGCCCATTTCGGCCGCGAGCTGGCCGATTACACCATCTATGTGATCGACGTATCGGGAGGAGATAAGATTCCGCGCAAAGGCGGGCCTGGCATCACCCAGAGCGATTTGCTGGTAATCAACAAGACCGATCTGGCCACCCAGGTGGGAGCCGATCTCGAGATCATGCGCCGGGATTCCCTGAAAATGCGGGGCGATGGACCCTTCCTATTCGCCCAAGTGAAGAACGGCCAAGCCGTGGCCGAGATAGCGGATCATATCCTGCGCGCCTGGAAAGGCGCGGTTACCCAACCCAATCACAAGGAGGCTCATTCATGAAGAGGATTCTTAAAATCGGAATTTCCGTTCTCGCCTTGGCGGCGGCTTGCTCTGCCCATCCCGGGCATGACTGGCAGACGTACGGCTTGTTTTGGAAACATCCTGGCCAAGTCCATCAAGACGTCGCAGCGGACAACCAGATTTGGCGATACGCTTTCGTCTCCGTTTATTCATGGACGGGATCCCGATAGTCCGGGCATGGAAATTCATAGTTACTGATTACTGCCTTAGATGACAAAATGGATCCTATCTATCGTTCCGAATGTATTCATGACAATAATCTCGGAGAGAAAGCTTTTCTGTCATCAACTGGGAAACAGGAGTTAGTTTTGTTAGGAATTGATAACGATGTCAGATCCCGGAACGGCATTTCATGCTCGTTTCAGAGGGAACGGGCCATATACGGCCTGTTTCCTGGTTCTGGCATAGAGATTGATTAACGATTGTAATGTCCTCCTTCCGGTCCGGGAAGGAATAAAGAGGAGTAAGAATGATTGAGAGTAAGAAACTTCCGCTCGCCTTGACGGTTCTCGGCTTCGGGGCCATGGTGGCGTCGGCCGATATCAAGGTCAACGACAACTTTTCCCTGAGCGGATTCGTCGACATGTCCGCCAACGGCGCGAAGTTGAGTTCCGTCAATGGCAATGATGTTACCGGCAGCGCGGGTGATGCAACCTTGAACGGAAGCCTGGATCAATACGAAATGGACTTCTTCTACAAGTTCGGGTTCTTCTCGGCCCGCGCGGATATCAACAGCCTCTCCGGCGGCGCCAGCGGCATTTTCACCGAGCAAGCTTTCATCACGGCGACCTTGACCCAGGAATTGAGCCTGGGCATGGGCCGTTTCCTCAGCACCTCGGGATTCGAAGCCGCCGAGCCGACCGGACTCTATCAATACTCGACCTCCAAGCAGACCGGCGGCATTTATGGCGGCTATCAGAACGGCATCAACATCGCCTACACCACGCCGAAGTTCGGCCTGTATGGCGCCGTGGTTTCGGATGTCTGGAATCCCAGTGAAACCGAACTCCTGAATTCCCCCGGCTTCGAGGGCCAGATTTCGGTGATGCCCGTGGCAGGCGTGACCATCAAGGCCACCCAGCTCTGGCAGATGCGCGACAAGGACGCCGCCACCACTCTTGGTGATGACGGCCAGGGCCTGACAAACATCTGGGCCTCCTATGCCGTGGGCAAGTTGACGGCCGCGGCCGAATTCAACCTGCTCGAGAGCTGGCTCGTTGGTACGCAGAACGATTTGTCCGGCATGGGTTGGCTCGCCATGGTGAACTTCAAGGCGACCGATAAGGTGGGCTTGACCCTGCGCTACAGCGCCCTTACCATCGATGACAAGAACTCCGCTACCGACGACATGGGCAGCGAAGTCACCTTCAGCCCCAGCTTCCAGGTCAGCCCCAATTGGCTGGTCTTGGCTGAAATCCGCGAAGACTTCGGCAACCTCGAAGCTACCAGCTACGCGGCCGAATCCACCTTCTCCTTCTGATGACATTTCGGCCTCCGGTTAACACCGGGGGCCGAATCGCATCTTAAGTGTCAACTATTGTCACCTGTTCCGATTGAATTGTCTTAAAACACAAGTACACTGATGGCTCTGTCGAACAAAAAACTGCAAACTCGAGGGATTTTGACCAACTCGCAATCAATGTGTTAACTGGCACAGGGATTGATGGGAACTAGATTGCTATTCGTCCATCGGAGGCATAAGGAGACTCTCAAATGAAGATGATCGTTGCTTACATCAAACCGTTCAAGCTGGATGAGGTCAAGGCCGCTGTCCAAGAAATGGGCGTCACCGGCATGTCCGTTACCGAAGTGAAGGGATTCGGCCGCCAGAAGGGCCATACCGAACTTTACCGCGGCAGCGAGTACCATACCGACTTCATCCCCAAGGTGAAGCTGGAAATGGTGGTGGCCGACGAACTCGTCCAGAAAGCGGTCGCCGCTATCGCCGAGAAGGGCCGCACGGGCAAGATCGGCGACGGAAAGATCTTCGTCCTCGGCGTGGAAAGCGCGCTGCGCATTCGTACCGGTGAAACCGGCAACGAAGTGCTCTGACCCGCATCCCTTAGCCTCCAGATGCGTTCCCCTCGGCCCGGTCCGGGGGGAACTCTTCCTCAACCCGGATCTGAACCGCTAATCCCTTCCCCGTTTCCGTCGTCGTAGGCCTTCCTCGCTGAATAGGGCCGCCCCTCATGATGCATTTGATAGGCCAGCTTGGCGCGGGCTCGTAGGAAGTATCCTAGGTACTCTTGGCTCCGGTAATCTCGGTAGGTCCATGCGAACGGTTGGAAAAGGCCGTTCTCGAAGAAGAGCGTGGGCTCTACAAAGATTCCATCCCGCACGTACACGCGATGCCGTTGGTCCTTGGTGGTCGCCAGGAAGAATTGCCCTAATGTCATGTACCCGGGGTCGAGGTTTACGCGACGCATGGCGCCCACCGCGGTTTCCGATTCCGCTTCATTCGTCCATCGCTTGATCGCGACGATGTCTTCGCGAGGAATCAACTTCTCATAGGACACGAATGCGCGCCAGGGATTCGCCCCAAGCTCATCTTCATAATAACGGGTCCAAACGAATGGGATGGGGGATAGGACCTCCTCTTCCGGTCCAAAGCGCTGGACCAGCTTTGCCCGCATAGATGTCAGAATGCCGGTTTCGCCGGCTAAAAGCCCAATTACCAATTTCACGGGGAGCGGCGGCTTATAGGAACCCATAGCCGCTCCGTGGGTTGGGGAAATCCGCCCAATTATGATAAATTTGCAAATCCATACCGGAATATTTATTCTGGGGGCCGGCGCCGGGGCGGCGCGTGATCAGGTAAAGGTAGAAAGCTGGGGGCGGAAGATCCGGATTGGCATGGCCAGGAACGTTTTCTCGTGCAGGAATTTCGTGAAGAAGGGGCACTCGGTGGTCGAAATCACCGGTGATCTGACTTTCGAAACCGTGGATGCCCTGCGCAACGAGTTCGCCAATCTTCGTATGCAAAAACCGGACAAGGTCATCCTCGATTGCACGAGCGTAACCATGCTCTCCAGCGTCGGATTGGGAGAGTTCTCGAAGCTCATCAAGTGGGGTCTGGACAACCAATGCCAATTCAAGATAGTTTGCCAGGCGGGCCATGTGGTCGAGGTCCTGGAGATCGCCGGCATCACGGATATGATCCCTCTCCTCCCTACCATCGACATCGCCCTGAACCGCTGAACACCCGGCTATAACTAACGACGAAAATTCCCATGCGAATGGGAGCGGCGCTCGCTTCGAAAGGCGGAAGGCATAGTGACGAACAAGACCATCATCCAGGCAGCCGAGGCCATCGCGGAACGCAAGGCCGCCATCGCGGGGAAGAAATTCCTGGTGGGTTTCGACGGCTTCGTGGACGAGATCATCCATCCGGTAGCAACCCGCCAGAACAAGGTCGAATTCAAGCGCATCGCGACCATCGCCGAATTCGCCGAGCGCATCGCTTCGGCCGCGGGCAAGTCCGCCAATATCGAGCTGGTCCCGATGGTCGAGAAGGCCGGCGGCAACGGCCCCCTGATGGCTATGGCCGCCGCGGGCATGGGCGCCCAGGTGACCTGTATCGGGATGCTGGGCTATCCCGACCTGCATCCGGTATTCAAGCCTTTGCAAAATATCTGCACCAAGGTGATTTCGGTGGGCATCCCCGGCCATACCGATGCCTTGGAATTCAATGACGGCAAACTGATGTTCGGGAAGCTGCACACCATCAAGGACATGTGCTGGTCGCGCCTGTTGGAAGTGGTCGGGGACGCGCCTTTGCGCGAGCTCCTCTTCAATTCGGATATGGTGGCCTGCACGAACTGGACCATGCTCACCGAGATGGGCGAGATCCTCGACAACATCATCCGCCTGGTGCCGAAGGGCTGCCAGGTGAAATTCTTTTTCGACCTGGCCGATCCGGAGAAGCGTTCCCGCGGGGACATGGAGAGGGTGCTGGGGCAGATTTCGACCTTGGCCGGGAAGACCGGGGTTATCCTGGGGCTGAACCAGCGTGAAGCCGAACAGGTAAGCGATGTGCTGGGCCTGAAGGAGAAGCCCGAGGAGTCGCCGCTCGGAAACGAAGCCGCGGCGCGGCGCATTCGCGAGCGCATGGGCTTGCACGGCGTGGTGGTGCACGCGGTCCGCTACGCGGGGGCGGCGGTGGGCGGACTCTCGGCCGGCATCGAGGGGCCTTATTGCCCCAGCCCGAAACTTTCGACGGGAGCGGGCGATCATTTCAACGGCGGATTCTGCGCCGGCATCATGGCCGATCTTCCCGTTGCGCAAGCGCTCTACAGCGGCGTCGGCGCTTCGGGCTGGTACGTGCGGAACGCCAAGAGCCCTGGCTTGGACGACGTGGTCGGGCTCTTGAAGCAATGGGGCGAGGGCGTCCTTAAGGATTAAGGCGAGCCTACCGCGCCCGGGAGCGGAGCTGGGCCTTATCGCGGTAAAGAGGTAGCCAGCCGCCCGGAAATGTCGCGGCAGCCCGAGCCTTCCGAAGAAATGAAAATCCCTCTCGAAGAGAGCTCCAACCCCTTCCAGGACCCCATTTTTCCCGCACGGACAGGGAGTCGGGCCACGCACCCGAGGCCCGCCGCATTTTCTGCCAGAACACGATCGCCGGAGTTCAACGCCGTTTTTCCGGCCGAATCCGAATAAAGATTTGTTCCCGGAAATCCGTAGCTCGGGCCTCCCAGGATTTTCAAGCGCATAGTGTTCGAGGACAAAGGGAATTCATTCGCATACGTTCAATACATTGCGCGCTCCCGCGAAACGATTGTCTATTTGCGTTGGGGGATCTTGGTTTAAGGGAGCCCTTGGCTCGGGAATGATCGGATTTGGCGCCCGATCAGGTCTCTGATTCCGGCGCTTCCCATGCTAAGGAAAGAAGGTCCGTTGCGGGTGAGGCGAACGATGTCCGGGATTTCCAGATTTTCCGGGGTCTTAAGGCGGAGCGCGACTGGCATGATGAAGACTGAGTCCGGATAAACCGTACCCACCGTAACGCCGCCCCGCGAATATCCCTGCAATTGGTATTCGATTTGGGATTCGAAAACCATCGCTGTCATCCGCACCAGTCCCAATCCGGGCGCATAGACGGCCCATTCCTGACCGGAGCTGGCGACTTTCAAGACGGAATCCGTATAAAGGTTCCTAGTAGCGGCCCCTTGCGGGGCTCCGAAGATTTTCAGTCGCGTAGCGCTATCCGCGAGAGGAAAGGATCCCCGATCCCCGACGGTTATCCGTACGCGGGTGAACTCGTTATTTCCGGATAAGCCTGAATATTGGCCGTCCGTACCGGCAAATTGGGACCCTGAGGTGGGAAGCTTGGCGACCCGATCCTTGCAGGTGTTCAACGCCCTTCGCGCGGTGCTATCCGTGATTTCCCAAATCCCGTTGATATTGCCGTATCCCGTTGAGGTAATGGCGGGCCCACCATATGGGGAAGCGGAGTAATAAGATACCCGGGTCCGTTCTTCAATACCATATCGGAATCCGCCTGCGATCGCCTCTCGGGAAACGATCCGGTATTTCTCCTCAGTGGCGGTTGACGATGAGCCATTGCCGTTAGAACCGTGCATCTCCGTGACTTGGAAAACGTCATCAACCTGGAAATCGTAAATCTCGAGGAAGGTCGGGCCGCAGGAGTCCGTAACGCCGGACGACGGGGACCCGGCGACCGCTACCGAGGCGAGCATGGAGATGGATGCGAACAGCCGGAAAACCAAATATTGGATTTTCATGATCGCCCCTATCGGAAAGATGCAACCTTATACGATGAACGGATCGGGAAGGATTGGGCTCGGCGTCCGAGCGGATCGCGTAATCCGGATTTCCCGGCGGAAAATAGGAACGGGTCGATTTCGCTAGGGCGGTAAGGATCCGGGTGGGTCATTCCTTCTGGACTCGGCGCGCGAATAGCAACCGTCACACCGAACGCGCTATCCGATTCGACCTTTCCATGGGTCACGCCGTTCCGGATGTAACCCGTCATGCTCATCTTGGGGCTGCTTTCGAATTCGGCATTCTCCGAGTGGACTATCCCCAGCCCGGCGGCGTATACCTCTAGGTAGGTTAAGGGCCCATTCTCGATCGGTCCTTGTTCACCGAGCAGGATATTACCGGCTGAATCAACATAGAGGTTATTGTTCGGGTATTGGCTGGTTATCGGGGCCCCGAAATATTTCAAGCGCGTGGTGTCGGTTAGAAAGCGGATATCGAAGGTATCCCCGATCGCGATATGGACCCGGGTATAGTAACCGGTGGCCCGCGGGGGGCCTGGCGGAAATGAACCGTAAAGCATCTTGGCGACCTGATCTTCGCATGCATTCAAGCTGGGCTTAGCGAGGCTATCCGTGAAGAGCCAGGTTCCGTTGAACGAACCGAATTGCTGGTTGTTAGCGGGGGTAAACGACCAGGACCTGATCAGACCCCTGACCTGATAACGATATCCATCGGGATGGGCATCTTTGGAGAGGATGGTATACTTCCTATCGTCACCTGCGTATTGGCCATTTCCACCTCCTGCATCCCAACGGGATCTGGAATACTGGAAGACATCCCCGACCTGAAAGTCATAGATGTCGAGATAGGACGGGCCGCAGGAATCCGCGGCGGCAGACAGGGCATTCGGACCAGCCGCGTTAGCCATCGGCGCGATGGAACCGATGCCGATGAGCAAGGCCGGGATCAGATTCGCTAGGCGCATGGGTTTCTCCTGTCCCACCTGGAATCCGGATAAAATTAGCAAGCGGCATGCCTGCGAATGCAAAGCGGAAACCGGTCGGATTTCCGCGGTTTCTTCTAGCTGGGGTAATTACGCGAGGCTTTTAACGGTCAGTTCAGGACCAGCGCCGTTTTTCCGCTTGGAAGATGAGGACCATGCCAAGGGATCCGATGCGTAAGCAAAGGCCGTTAAAGCCCGCTTTTAGGCGCGCGGATCCACCTCCGCCAACGCACGACGTAACCTCTCCGCTACCTCTTTCCGCAGGCTATCCGGTTTCATCGGCACCAGGTCCGGGGCCAGCGACAGGACCCAGTTCACGAAATCGGGCTTAACCACAAGCTTGACCTCGAAGAAGGATTCGTTGCCCTTCGAGAATACCTTCCCCGGCGGATTGAAATGGCTTTCGGACAAATACTTTTCCAGCCACTTGGCCTTCAGCGCCAACAATACGACATCGGGCGTTTCATTCGGTTGGCGGGCCCATTGGCCGAAGGTGTATTTGTATTGCTCGGCGGGATCGAATGCGGCGCGGACGAAAGATTCCTGGGTGGCCACGCAGCGGCGGATGCGCTTGACCGAGAGGCTTTTGAAGGGGCCTTTGTTCCCGTCCTGCCTGCCGACCAGGTAGAGGGTGCCCACGCGCAGCGATAGCACATACGGGTAGAACAGGAAGCCGTCCTTATCGGCGGCGTATCCGGAATAGGTGAGCTTCACCGCCTTGCGATCCGCGATGGCCGCTTCCAGGCTTTTCAAGATATTCGGGAGGGGATTGGCCTCGGCGAAGGGGCCGTGATCGATATGATAGATGCCCTCGGCGGGTTGGGCGGCTTCGGCTCGCGGGCTTTCGCGATCCTCCAGCCATGCGGTCACCTGGCGGATCAAGGGCGCGTGCTTGGGATTGCCGCCGGCATGCAATTCGGCGGAAAGCTTTTTCAAAGCGGGGATGAGATGGATGGGCGTTTTGTCGTTGGATGGGATGCGGTAGAGGCTGCGGCGGCCGGCGCCGCCCTTTTCCTGTTCCAGGGCATAACCCATGCGGCGCAGATCCGAGAGGTAGCGCTTGACGGTGCGCAGGTCCACGCCCAGCGCGGCGGAGATCTGATCGACGTGCATGCCCCCCGCATGCCCGCGCAGCAATTCGACGAGATGGTGGACCTTGGCGGTCTTATGGGTGGGGGGCGGAAGCGGCGCCCTTCGGAGCGGGTGCGGCTCCCGGGGCGGCAGCGGTTCCCGCCTAGGCGGGAGCTTACCGGCGGAAGAAGGGGAGGCTCGCATTCGTGTCCTCCTGTTCTCCTCAGGCCACGGTTACCGTCTGGACCCGGCCCGAGCGGATGGCTTCGGCGGCGGCCTGCATGCGCCGCAGCACGGCATCCTTGCCGAGGGCGGCCATCAGCTCGAACAGTCCGGGCCCGAAGGGAAGGCCCGAGATGGCCAAGCGGGTGGGGTGGATGAGATCGCCGCCCTTCTTGCCCAGCTTATCCGCCGTTTCCTTATACAAGCCTTCCAAGGCGGCAGTCGAGAACTCGGGCAGGCCTGCGACGCCGGTTCGCAGCGTGTCGAGCAAAGCGTCCGAGCCGGGGCCGAATTGCTTCTTGGCCGCCTTCTCCTCGTAGGCTTCCGGTTCCTTGAAGAAATACATGCCATAGGCCACGAAGTCGGGGATGCGCTTGGAGCGATCCTTGAGCAGGCCGATGGCAGTGCGGAAATAGCTTTCCGGCCAGGCGTTGGGATCCACTCCCGCCTTGGCCCATTCCGCCATCACGATGGGCAGGAAGAAATCCACGTCCCGCCTGAGGAAGTATTGCCCGTTGAGCCACTCCAACTTCTTCTCGTCGAAGACGGCGCTCTTGGGATTGATCTTCTCCAAGGTGAAGAGTTCGACGAGACGCGCGCGTTCCATGAACTCCTCGTCGCCACCCGGGTTCCAGCCGAGCAGGGAAAGGAAGTTGACCAGGGTCTCGGGCAGATAACCGAGATCGCGGTAATCGCCCACCGAGGCCGCGCCCTTGCGTTTGCTGAGCTTGCCGCCGTCCGGCCCGAGGATCACGGGCAAGTGCACGAAGGTTGGGGGCTCCCATCCGAAGGCTTGGTACAAAAGCACGTGCCGCGGCGTGCTCGGGATCCATTCATCCCCGCGGAGAACGTGGGTGATCTGCATAAAGTGATCATCCACCACGTTGGCGAGATGGTAGGTGGGGAACCGATCGGTTTTAAGCAGAACCAGATCATCCAGGATGCGGTTCTGATAGGTAATGGTCCCGCGCAGGAAATCCTTGAACACCGTATCCCCATGGAAAGGGACCTTGAGGCGCACGGTATGTTTCTCGCCCGCGGCCACGCGCTGTTTCGCAGTCTCCGCCGGGATGTTCCGGCATAGGCGGTCGTAGCTGGTGGGCAGGTTGTTGCGCTTCTGGGTTTCGCGCAGTTCGTCCAAGCGCTCGGTGGTGCAGAAGCAGGGATAGGCATTCCCGGTGTCCATCAGCTTCTGGGCGTGTTCCTGATAGAGCGGAAGGCGTTGGGACTGGAAGTATGGGGCATGCGGGCCGCCCACTTCGGGGCCTTCGTCCCATTGCAGGCCCAGCCACTTCAGGTCGGCGATGAGATCGACCAGCGCCTTGGCATCGTACCGGGTCTGGTCGGTGTCTTCGATGCGCAGCAGGAAATCCCCGCCCACGTGCTTGGCGAAAAGCCAATTGAAAAGCGCGGTGCGGGCGCCGCCGACGTGGAGGTAGCCGGTGGGGCTGGGGGCGAAGCGGACGCGGGCGCGGGGCTGGGAGGACATGATCGGTTCCGTCTGCGAAGAGGTTGAGTGGGGGGAAATTAAGAAAAAAGCATACTGCCCAACAGGGCATTATTGGGGACGGGCCTTGCGGAATTTCCGGGGATCAGTGGAGGTCCGCTCCGATCAAGGTCAAATAGTCGTCTCTGCTGGTTGGGCTGGTAAGTGAACCCAAGATCACGGAGTAATGATAGCTGATAACGCCCAAGCCCCTGGCCAAGCGAAAGTCAGTGAATTGCCCTGGCCCGGGTCTAAATAGGAAGTGGTCTTGTGGGTAATCGCGTGTTGACGGTGAGTAATGCAGAGTGTCCGTAGTCGTTACGATCCATGTGCTCTTTCCAAGGATATCCATTTTCACAAAGCGATCCGATATGGAGTCATTGTAAAAGACATCGTGATACAAGAGCGGAGAACAGCCCAATGCCGGCGTTGCACCCGTCAGCGCGCTGATGTTGTAAAAGGCATTTCCCTTTTCGAAGCAGAATGAGGAGTCTTGACTTCCCGCGCTCAATCGGAAAAAGGTCGTATCATTCCTGTCAAAAATATCTTGGATAACCACGGCAATTGACTCGACGGTTGCTGTGCAGCTGAGCAAACCCGGACAGGTCACTATCGAATCCCGATAGGTCCAGGAGTTGCCGATCCGGAAGGGCGCGAAGTCGCCAAATGCCTTGCCCGGAACAGGAATCGAATCCAGCTGGGTGTTCTGCGGGAGGTCGGTGCCATTGGGCGAGGTCACGACGGGGGCGTTGCAGGAAAGGATGCAAAGGGAAAGTCCGAAACAATATACCGGGAACCCTATCTTCACGCTGCGCGTCCTCCAAGGTTCAATCTACCCTCTGGCATCGTAATTTGCGTACCCCTACCGGTAACGGAGTTCGACCCAAGTCAGGGCCGATTAAGATTTTCGAGCGTTCAGGCTTTGACCAGGTCCGTGGTCAGTCCGGGCAGCTGAAGGCAGCGGAGGTGATGCGGGAAAACGGATTACCCTGCCACGGCGGAGAAGGGGGGATTCGAACCCCCGGTACCTGTAACAGTACAACGATTTAGCAAACCGTCGCCTTAAGCCACTCGGCCACCTCTCCGTGGAGCTTCCTCGGCCCGTTGCCGGGCGCGGCGGAAGCCCACAAGGGCCGTAGCAGGGAGCGGGGAATTATAGTTAATCGGAAACCCGGCTTAAAGCCGAACGGCCATGGTCCCGGGCCCCACTCCCGAGTAACGTCTAACCGCCGATGAGGGTGGGCCAACGACTGTGAATTGGGTATAAACTACCTTTCCAGGGATCGCATGAAGATTTCGCCTCGCTTGAAATGGACGATCCTGGGGACCGTCTTAGCCGCTTTGTTGCTCTCCTTAGGGGCGGTCGGCGCCTTCGCCCTTTCCGTTCGCCGCGATCCGGACCACCAGTTCACCCGCGAAGCCATCATGCAGATCCTTTCCAAGGAAAGCACCGTCTACTATTCGGACGGGAAGACCAAGGTAGGGACCTTTTTCGAAGGCCAGCACCGGGATTACGTCCCTTTTGATTCCATCCCCAAGGCCATCATCAACGCCCTGGTGGCGGCGGAGGATCATAATTACTGGAACCATGGCGGGGTGGATCCCAAGGGCTTGGCCTATGCCATGCTGGACAACCTCAAGTCCTTCAGCCTCAAGCGGGGCGGCAGCACGCTCACCCAGCAGACCGCCAAGAACCTGTTCAAGCGCCCGCGCACCATCCTAGGGAAGGTAAAGGAATTGGTCAACGCCTTCCGTCTGGAAAGGCATTTCACCAAGCAGGAAATCCTCGAGTTCTACCTGAACCAGTTCTACGTCTCGGGCAACGGGCACGGGGTGCGCATCGCGGCGCGGTATTTCTTCAACAAGGATCTCGCGGATCTGAACCTGTTGGAATGCGCCTTCATCGCCGGGTCGGTGAAAGGGCCGAACCAGTACAATCCCTTCATGCAGGATACGCCGGAGAGGAAAGAGCTGGCCTTGAGGCGCGGGCAATACCGCGTAGCTTACGTGCTGAAGCAAATGTACCGGGACGGGAAGATCACCAAGGATCAATACGCCGCGGCCTCGCACCAGAAGCTGGAGTTCCGGCGCGGGGCTTTCCGCTTCACCTTATCGACGAACATGGTCAAGGTGAAGCGCCTCCTGGAAACGGCTCCCATGCAGGCCCTGCTGGACAAGAACGACGTAACCGATTTCATGACCGATGGCCTGCAAATCTATACGACCCTCGACGCCGATCTGCAGAGGGCGGCGGAGTACTCCACCTACGCGAACCTGTCGCGCTTGGATTTGCTGCTGCGCGGTTATCATGCGCCCAAGGATTCGGGTATCTCCCTGGTGAGCGCCTTCCAGCCGGGAGGTTTCTACCAGGGCCGCATCGTTACGTCTCCGCCTCCGGCCAAGGGCGGCGTACTACAGCCCATCGAGGTGGCCTTCGGGACGGCGCGCGCGACCATCCATCCGGAGGCCATCGAGCGTTGGTTGCGTACGTGGAACCTGCACGAAACCGGGATCGCCGATTTGCCCGGCGCGGCCGCGCGCGTGGAAATCCTGCGTAAGCATTTGGCGGCGGGGATGCAGATCTACTGCGGCGTGCCGTGGAAATACCAACGGCCTTCGCCCGATGGCAAGCCGGTGGCCGAACTCGAGCCCGATCTCGAGATCATGCAACGGCCGGAGATCCAGGGCGGGGCGCAAATCCTGAGGGAAGGCCGCGTGCTCGCCAACGTGGGCGGCTTCGGCAATACCGGATACGACCGGGTGAACCAGGCGCGTCGCCAATTCGGATCCGGATTCAAGCCCATCGTCTATGCCGCCGCCCTGGAGCTGGGTTGGAAGCCGCTGGACCCCTTGCTCAACTTCCGCCAGATGTTCCGCTTGGGCAACGTCTTCTACTTCCCCAAGCCCGATCATCCGCCCGAAGACACGGTCAGCATGGTATGGGCCGGCCGGCGTTCGGAGAACATCGCCAGCATCTATTTGCTTTACCACCTGTTCGACAAGACCCCATTCGCGCGCTTCTGGGAAATCGCCAAGGACATCGGCATGGCCCCGGAAAACTTCAACATGCAGGGCGAGTTCGAGATCTTCGTGCGGGACTCGCTGGGCCTGGTGCTGAATGTGGACCGCGCCCGCGAACTGCTCTACCAGAAGGAGGCGGGTGATCTCGCCATCGATCTCACTTTCGAAGGAAAGGTTGGCGAGGCGGAGGCGCTGAAGTCGCTGCCCTTCGGCCTGGGCTTCACCAAGGAGCAGCAGAAGTACGCCGGCTCCGGGGACAAGGAGGACGTGCTCCGCTACCGCATCCTAGGCCGCGATTTCCTCGCCTACTTGCAAGAGGCGCGCGCCTGGGAAGCGCGCGCGACCGGCGGCCAGCGCTTCACCTTGGCGCGGCATAACACCGGCGGCCAAGTAGGCATCTTCGCGGGCCGGCCCGACAGCGCGTGGACCCCCATCGGCGATCCCGACTCTTGGCTCTCCGACGATTCGGTCCTGGTGGAAGGCGAAATCGGCGTGGGCAGCTTGAAACGCCTTTCGGCCAAGCTGGATGCGCGCGGCGGCGATCAGCCCCTCGGCTACTCCAAGGAAAACCTGTACGCTTCGCAGGACTTCCGCGCGCTGGCGGGCTTGCGCTATATCGTCGCATTCAGCCGCAAGCTCGGCCTCACGTCCCCCTTGGACCCGGTCATTTCCTATCCCTTGGGCGTCAACGTCATCACCCTGGGCGAAGCCGTGAACGCGTATCAGGCCCTCAAGGACGGCTATACCTACAAGACCAAGTTCGGCGAGCCGCAGTTGTACATCGAGAAAATCTGCCTGCACGACGGAACGGTCATCTTCGAGGATTACCTGGATCGCGAACGGGTGATCACCGAGAAGACGCGCGCCGGCATCGAAGGGATCCTGTCCGCGGTGGTCAAGGGCGGCACCGGGCAGCAAATCGGCCGCGAACTGAAAATCCCCATGGCCCCTTCGCCGGCCACGGCGGATAAACCGACTCCCGAGCTGCCCTTGCCGGCTTTCGGCAAGACGGGAACCACCAACGACTACCGGAACGGCGCTTTCCTGGGCTTCATCGCGGCGCCCAACGGCCAGAACAAGGGTTTCGACGCGGCCAGCGGCTACGCCATCGGGGTATACACCGGCTTCGACGACAACGTGTCCATGCTCCGCAAGGGTTTCAAGGGAACCGGCAGCGCGGTGGCCATTCCGGCCTGGATCCCCATCGCCCGGGCCGTGGCCGAGGTGGATGCCTTCTCGGATCGCATCGATTTGCTCGACCTGGACATCCAGGCCACCGGGCAGGCGCCCCTCTTCAACCAGGATAAGTACCAGAAATATGTGGTTTCCAAGCGGACCGGGCTGCCCTTGCCCGCGACCGACGAACGGGTCTTGCAGAACCAGGGCACTTATACGGAAGATTTGTCGGACGAGCTTTCGGGCGGCGAAGGGTCCGCCGATGCGGCGGCCTACACCACGATCCTTATCCGCGAGGAGTGAGAGGCGACATGCTAGGTAAACGGGAAGGTTACGGGATCTTGGGTGTTACCCTGGCGGCGGCGTGGCTGGCGGGTTGCGCCGGTCCGTCCAATAAGGGGAAACCGGCCCCCTCGGCCTCCGGGACCGCCACCGTGCGCGTCGAAGAGGGGGGCGATCTTTCCGAGTTGGAGAAGGTCGTGAAGACGCCGGAGGATCGCCTGGTCCTCGATATGATGCTCGGCTATCGGATGTTGCTGTTGCGCGAGCCGGACGCCAAATCCCTGGATAAGGAAACCCTGAAGCGCAGCCGGGACGCATATGATCGCCTGGAAACCATCCTGCGGCATGGGGGAGTGAAGGCCCAGGACAAGGGCGAGCGCGTGTTCACGGTATCGGACGGGGATAAGCTCTCGTTGCAAGAGGTGATCTTGTCCGCCGCGCAGGCCGCCGACAAGGCCGCCCGCGAAGGCGATTGGGACCGGGCGCGCGAGCGCTGGAAGGAAATCGTCCAGAGCAAGACCGCCGTGGCATTCACCATGGAAGAAGCGCAATGGGGCCTGACCCTGAGCGAGGCCTTGCAATCGGCCGCCCTGCCGGATTCGATCAAGAAGCGCCTCAAGGACGTGAACGAAAGCTACCTGGCCGATGCCGGGCAGGAGGAAGTGGGCAAGCAGGTAAAGGCTTTGCTTGAAATCGTGACGGACATTAAACTGCAACGCGAGCTGAAGAAGCTGGCCAACCGCGCCTGGGAGAGGGATAAGCGGGCCGGCCGGATCAGCCCGCAAGCCCAAGCGGGGCAGACCGCCCTGGCCGGCGCGACCGGTTCCCCGGCCGATACGGCCAAGGCCCCATCATCGTCGGCCTCGCCGCCGAGCTCGCCGGAATCCGCCGGGACGGCCGCGCAGGGCCCGGGCGCGGATGCCGCCGCAACCAACGCCGCCATCGCGGCCGAAGCCGATTCCCTGGCGGCCAAGGGTAAGTACATCGCGGCCCTCAAGTCATTGGAACGAGGCGGCACCGGCCAATCCTGGGTCAAGGATAAGAAAGCCCAGATCGGCGATCGTTTCTGCGAAGACAAGCGCCGCACGGCCGCCAACGCTTTCAAGGACTATAAGAAAGCGGGCTCGGATGCGGCCAAGAAGAACCTCCTGGCCAAGACCGCATCCGAATTGGACAGCTGCCTGTTCTACTTCCCCGAACTTCCCATCAGCGCCAAGGTGCGGAAGAACCGGGAAATGGTGGATGGGGAGATGAAGAAGCTGAAGTGATGGTTTTCCGCCCCCACCGGAAGCGCCATTTCTCCCGGTACCTCATGGGTTACGTGTTCCTCGCTTGCGGATTGCTGTTGGGAACGCAGAATCTCCTCGCGGGCGCGGTCCTGTTCTTGCCCGGGGCGATCATCCTTTATTATGCGCCCCGTTGGGAATTGCGCATCGAGCTGAACGAGCGGTTCATCCGTTTCTCCGAGAACGTGGTCGAGGTCCACCCCGTGGAGATCCCCCTCGAGGACTTGGCCGAGATCCGGCGCGTGGAAGAACGCGCGGAACGGAAGGGATTCCTGAGCACCTATTCCGAATTCTATCCCTTCGTGGAATTCAGCACCCGCGCGGGGCGCACCTACCGGATGCACGACATCTTCGACGCCGATTTCGACGCCGAAATGGAGCGCTTGGCCGCCCAAGGCGGAATCGGGCTGAGCGGCTTCTCCGAACCGGAAGCTTGAGCATCCGCCGGGCGACTTCCTCCGCCCGGTGACCTCCCGGTCGCGGTTTTTTTACCTTAAGGCCCATGCCCGAAACCCATGCCGGCACTTTGCCGGCCTTCCCGGCCGAAGCGTTCGATAGGCTCCTCTCCCTGGCTTTCGCCGAGGACGTGGGCGATGGCGACATCACCACCCTGGCCACCATTCCCGCCGATGCCGCCGGCCATGCCCGGCTCTTGTGCAAACAGGCCGGGGTGATCGCGGGGCTGCCCTCGATCGAAAGGGTCTTCCGCAATCGCGGCGCCCATCCCGACATCAAGCTCATGGCCGCGGAAGGCGCCCGCATCGGGGCCGGAACGGTGGTAGCCGAATTGCGGGGCTCCTTGCGGGCTTTGCTGACCTGCGAGCGCGTCCTGCTCAACTTCCTGCAGCGCTTTTCGGGCATCGCCACCGCCGCGCGGGAATATGCCGACGCCTTGGCGGGGGCGCCCACGCGCTTGCTCGACACGCGTAAGACCCCGGCCGGCTACCGGGGATTGGACAAGTACGCGGTCGCCATCGGCGGGGGGACCAACCACCGCATGGGGCTGTACGATATGGTGCTGGTGAAGGACAACCATGCGGAAGCCTGCGGATCGGTGCGCGCGGCGGTGGAAAAGGTCCACGCCCTCTACGGCGGCAAGTATACCGTGGAAGCCGAGGTCCGCACCCTGGCGGAACTGGAAAGCCTGCTGGACGCTCCGGTCGACATCGTGCTGCTCGATAACATGGATGACGCCATGCTGCGCGAGGCCATCGGCAGGGTCCGGGCCCGCGCGCCGCGCCTTAAGCTGGAGGCCAGCGGCAATATGGACTTGGAACGCGCCAAGCGGATCCGCGAGTTCGGCTTGGATTTCATCTCGGTGGGCGCGTTGACGCATAGCGCTAAGGCGCTGGATATCTCGCTGGATATCGAAAGGGAAAGCCGTTGATGGCCGTCCCTCCCTTGGATCTCCGCTTGGCCGTCGACGTGGGCAACACGAACACCGTCATCGGCCTTTTCGACGGCAAGCGCATCGTCCGCCACTGGCGCTTGCCCACGCGCAAGGACGCCACCGTGGACGAGATCGCCCTTTGGCTGCGCGGTTTGCTGCGTCCCGAGGCTGAGCTTGCCGGCATCCGCGCATCCGCGATGGCTTCGGTGGTGCCGATGCTGGACGAAAGCTGGGCGCAAGCCCTGGAGGACGTGTTGGGCGCCGCCCCGGAAATCCTGGATTGGTCCAATTGCCTGGGACTCCGCCTCGAGTACGAGATTCCCCGGCAGATCGGCGCCGACCGGCTCGCCAACGTGCTGGGCGCCCACGCGCTCGGCCATAAGCAGGGTGTGGTCATCGACCTGGGCACCGCCACCACTTACGACGTTTTCGGGCCGGACTGCTACTTCGGCGGCATCATCTGCCCCGGCATCCAGAGCTCCCTGCGGGGCTTGGCGCAGACGGCGTCCAAGCTTTCCGAGGTGGAGCTCAAGTGGATCGATAAGGCCGTGGGAACCACCACCGATGACGCGTTGCGCATCGGGATGCTGCAAGGCACGGTGGGCCAAGTGGAATACCTGCTTAAGGCGATCTTCGCCGATAAGAAGATGCGCTCGCCTTCGGTGATCGCCACCGGCGGCCTGGCGCCTTTGCTGGGAGGACGCTCCCGCGCCATCCATGTCATCGAACCGGATCTCACCTTGATCGGGATCAATCACCTGATCGACGGACGCTCCAAGAAAAGGAAAAGGAAGAAATGAAGAGGATCCTGGTCACGGGAGGCGCCGGCTTCCTGGGTTCGCATTTGTGCGAGCGGTTGGTAGGGCAAGGCCACGACGTGGTCTGCATGGATAATTTTTTCACCGGCATGAAGCGGAACGTGGAGCACCTGCGCGGCCGCGGCAACTTCGAGCTGGTACGCCACGACGTAACCATGCCCATCTTCCTGGAAGTGGATCAGATCTATAACCTGGCTTGCCCGGCTTCGCCTATCCATTACCAGTACAACCCCGTCAAAACCATCAAGACGAGCGTCATGGGCGCCATCAATATGCTGGGCCTGGCCAAGCGCGTGAAGGCCCGCATCCTCCAGGCATCCACAAGCGAAGTCTACGGAGATCCCGAAATCCATCCGCAGAAGGAGGATTACTGGGGGCACGTGAATCCCATCGGCCTCCGTTCTTGTTACGACGAGGGCAAGCGCGTGGCCGAGACCCTGTTCTTCGATTATAAGCGCCAGAACAAGGTCGACATCCGCGTCATCCGCATTTTCAATACCTACGGGCCTAAGATGCATCCGCACGACGGACGCGTGGTCTCCAACTTCATCGTGCAGGCCTTGCAGGGGAAGGATATCACCATCTATGGCGAAGGGTCCCAGACCCGTTCCTTCTGCTTCGTTTCGGATCTGATCGAGGGCATGGTACGATTGATGGAACATCCCACGCTTTCGGGACCCGTGAACGTGGGCAACCCCAATGAATTCACCATCCGGCAGCTGGCCGAGCAGGTGGTCGCCGCGACCGGATCCAAAAGCAAGATCATCTCCAAGCCCCTGCCCAGCGACGATCCTAAGCAACGGCAGCCGGACATCTCCCTGGCCAAGAAGGAGCTCGGATGGGCTCCCACGGTAGAGCTTAAGGAAGGCTTGCAGAAGACGGTCGCCTATTTCGATAAGCTTCTGTCTTCCGGCGAGAACCTGCAGGACTACGTACGCCAATCCCAAGGGTGAGGCGCGCGCCGGCAGGAACGGCTCAACCCGGCTTCCGGAAGGCCGCGTACCAAGGCGCCCACGTCGCGGCCACCCCGCGCTCGCGGGGGTAACGTTCCTGATACCTTCTGAGAAGCAACTCCAGCCGCGAACGGGTCATCGGGGAACCCTCGCGGGGCCGTCTGGCCGCGCCCAGCGCCCGGATGCCTTCCAGGAAAGCGCGGGGGGAAGGGTATACCGTTTCCCGGCGTTCGCTTTCCAACATCGCTAATTCCAGCCCCGCTTCCGCCGCCAGGCCCCCCAGATCGGAGGCGGGATGGCCCGGGAAATCCGCGTAGCCGAAGGGCGCCTCGCCCAAGATGGAATTGAGCTCCGGGAAGTTGGACCGATCGAATCCGGAAGCGAGATAGCACCCGCCCGGGGCCAATAACCCCGAGACACAGCGGAGGTGGCGGACCAAATCGGGGAACCATTGCACCAAGGCATTGCTGGCCGCCAAGCGATAGGGCCCGTACCCGGCGATGGGACCGGGGGCAGGGACGGCGCCCGATGCGTCGCAGATCGCGAAGCGAAGGCCCGCGCGCTTTCCCAATGATCGCTCGGCTTGACCCAGCATTCGCGGTGCCGCATCGGTGGCGAGCAGATCGGCGTCCGGGAACCGGCGCGAAAGCAGGGCGGTAAGATGGCCCGTGCCGCATCCGAATTCGATGAGCGGTCCGGCGGCCGGCAGGTCGTTGGGCAATCCGGAGAGCAAGCGTTCGGCCATGCCGGCTTGGAAATCGGCGTGGGCCGCGTAGCTCCCGGCGGCGCGGTCGAATCGACGCGTATGGAAATTCATGCGGCCTTTTCCGGAGCCGGCAGCAAGGGCGCGACGAGGCCGGGAAAGTCGAGGAACGGGAGATGGCCGCCCGGGTAGGAACGCCAGCGGGGATCCGCGCCCGGCGCGGCGGGGGAGAGCGGGTCTTCCGGGCTGGCCAGGAAAACCAGTCCGGGGACGGAAGGAAGCCGGGCCTTTTCCAAATGCGCCTCGGCCAAGGTCCGAAGGCCAAGCACGAGGGAATCATCCGAGTAGGATCGAACCCGGGCATCCCAGGCTTCGGCCCATTCCCCCGGCACTTGGGACTGGCCCCAGGCCGCCGAACGGAACTCGGCGAGGACCTTATCCCGCTCGCTCGGCAGGCGGCGGGCCATGCGCAAGACGGCCGCTTGGGGCCAACGTCCGCCGGCGCGGCAGAAATCGAAGATGGGCGAGAGCGAGAGGATGCGGCACGACGGGCGCCATCCCTCCATAAGGGCCTGATGCATGAGCAAGCTACCTAGAGACCAGGCGGCCAGGCATCCGCCCGGAGGCAGGCGGGCGGCTTCGGCTCGGAGATCCGCGGCGCCGTCGAGGAGGGCATGGGCATCCAGGAAGCGATGTGTACGGCCCGGGTATAGAGCATCCAAGGCGCCGTGCCAGCATGCGAGGTCGGAAGCCCACCCGCCGATCCAAAGGACTTCAGCCATCGCCCGCCTCGTTGGCGCTTTCGTCCAGGGCCCCCGAAATCTCGTCGGCCAAGGCGTCGATCTCCTTCTCTTCGATTTCGCAGGTGAGATTGATGCGCAGACGGGCCGTGCCTTCGGGAACCGTGGGCGGCCGTACGGCCGGGGCATGGTAACCGGCATGGTACAGGGTCTCGGAAAGGCGCAAGGCGGCCCGATCGCTCCCGGCGATCACCGGGACGATATGGCTTTCGCTGCTCCCGATATCGAAGCCGCGGCTACGGAACAGGCCGCGCGTATAGGCGGCTATCGCGGCCAAGCGCTCGCGGCGCCAAGGCTCTTCTTCCGCCACCCTTATCGCTTCCAGTGCGGCGCCCGCTACCGCCGGGGGCAGGGCGGTGCTGAAGATGAAGCTGCGGGCCGCGTTGGCCAGCCAATCGATGGCTTCGGCGGGCCCGGCGATGTAGGCCCCGAAACCGCCGTAGGCTTTTCCGAAAGTACCCATGATCAGGATGCGACCGGTCTTCCGCGCCTGCGCCAACGCGGGCGCGACGGCTTCCGGCAGGCAGCCGGTGGAATGGGCTTCGTCGAGGAAAAGCCAGAACCCGTAACGCGCCTGTAACCGTAGTAGTCCCTCCACGTCCGCCTTGTCCCCGTCCATGCTGAACAGGGTTTCGCTACAGACCAGGCCCGGTCCCTCCCTTTTGCCCGCGGCCAGCAGGCTTTCCAAATGCCCCAGGTCCCGATGGCGGTAGCGATGGAAGCCGCGGGGCAAGGCGCGCATGGCCTCGGACATGCTGGCATGGTTCAGCTTATCGCTGAATATCGGTCCCAGAACCTGGGACAAGGCCGGCAGAGCTCCCGCATTGGCCATGAATCCGGTATTGAACAACAAGGCCTTGCCCAAGGGCCGCAGGGCCGCCACCGCCGTTTCCAATTCGCGATGGATGGGCAGGCCGCCGCCCAAAAGGCGCGATCCTCCCGCGCCTGTCCCCAAGGAAAGCGCCGCCTCCGCCGCCGCCCGACGCAAGCGGGGATGCGCCGAGAGGCCCAGATAATCATTGGAACTGAGATTGAGGCAGCGCCGGCCATCCCGCTCGAGGTACTTGCCGGGCAGGCCAGGCCAACCCGAGACCGTACGCATGCGATCGCGCGCGCGCAGATCGTCCAGGCGGGCTTGGAAAGGATTCTGATCTTCGGAATTCACGTGTCCTCGCCGGAAGGTCTTGGGCCTATCCGCGGACGCGGAGGGGCAAGCGGGAAAAAATAAAAATATCCCGGGACCGTTTTTCGGCTCCGACCGGGTTGCGAACGCTCAGCCCGATGCGCCGGCGAACCAATTCTCCAGCGAAGCGGCCAGCGGAGCGCAGAAGCTGGCCCCGTCCTCGGGCCCCAACGGCCTGCCTTGGGAGAGGGCCGTAGAAAAAGGAAGGGTTCCGAAAAAAGGCAGCCGGAGGAGTTCGCCCAAGGTGCGTCGGTTGTCCTCCTCCAGCGGATCTTCTTCCGGTGCGCGGCGGCAGAAGGAGAATCCCGCCAAGCCCACACCCGCTTGCCGCAACCAGGCGACCGTGGCCGAAGTATGATGCAAGGTGCCGAGGCCGGGGGCGCAGGCGACGAGGGCGGGCGCCCCCAGGTCCCGGGCCAGGCCGGCCAAGCTGGATCCCCGGCGATCCAGGGGCACGGCGGCGCCGCCCGCGCCTTCCAGGATCAGGAGATCGCGGCCGGCGGCATGGGATTCCGCTTCGCCGCGCAATAGGTCCGGATCGATCGTGATGCCTTCGCGCTCGGCCGCCAGGTGGGGAGAGGCCGCCAGGGGTAACACGCAGGTGACGTAAGCCGGCATGCCTCCCGACAACGTCCCGATCCAATCCGCGTCGCCCCCTTCCCGCGGGGGACTGCCGAAGGGATAACTTCCGCATTGGACCGGTTTCAGGTAGGCCGCATTCAGTCCCCGCTGCTTGGCCCATAAGAGGACGGCCAGGGAGAGGGCGGTTTTGCCGACATCGGTGCCGGTGCCGGTGATGAAGAGGATGCGGCCCATAGGCGGAAATCTAAAAACCGGCCCGGGGTTCGATTGACAAACCCGCGGGGCCCGACTAGCTTTCCCAATCCTTATCCGCCCGGGTCTTCACGATTCGACGGGTATGGCCTCGGCTTTGTCACCCGGGGTTCTGCGACGTACCAGGACGATTAGCTCAGCTGGTTAGAGTATTACCTTGACATGGTAGGGGTCACTGGTTCGAGTCCAGTATCGTCCAGGTTCGCTCTCCTCTTCTTCCCTCATCTCCACACCAGCTTTTTCCTCTGGACCCCTTCGGGCCCGGACAAGCGGTACAGGTAAATCCCCGGCGGCACCGCGCGTCCGTGTCCATCGCGGCCGTCCCACTTCAACAGGTAACGCCCCGGATTGAAAGTGCCGGTAGCCAAGGTGCGCACTTCGGCCCCGCGCATGTCCCACAGCGTCAATGTTATCGGCCCACGCCGCGTGAGACCGAAGGGGACCCAGGTTTGGCCCACGGCGGGATTGGGGTAATTCTGCCCCAGCTCGAAGCGATCCGGCAGCCCCCGTAGCAGGGCCACCGGTCCGGACGAGGAGGCGCGTTGGGTCATGGGCATCATGTCCACGCCGCCGGCCAGGCCGTAGACCAGGACCAGGTAATCGCCGAACAGGACGTTATCGAGCTTTACTTCAGCGGAAAAGCTGCCGTCTTTGGCGCGGACGAGGGGCGCATACTGGAACGGATCGGCGGCGGCTTTGGGATCGAAATCGGGCTTTAGCACGGTGTACCAAGCGGTATCGACGGGGATAGGTCCCTCGGGAACGGCTACGATGGAGAGGGTCCGCGTATCGGGATCGAGACGGGTGCGGACTTCCTTCCAATCCGCTTCCGGGCTTTGGTTCTGTTGCGATCCGCCGACATAGACTTCGGAAAGGCGCGCCAGATCGACGGTCTCATTGGGAGTATCGTCGAGATCGGCATTGGCCTGGGGATTGGCCAGCACCCGTCCCGAGATGGCATTCGCATCCGACCAGACTTTTCCCGCCGCCCAGGCTTGCGCGAGGTTGCCGCCCTTGGCGATCTGCTTGAAGAAGGCGTAGCTGAAGCTTTGCCCTAACTGGAAATAGGCTTGGCGATCCGCCGCCGCCGAAGTGATCACGATCCGGTTCTGGGTCGCGGAACGCAGCTTGGGGATGAAGGTACCCGCGTAGCAGAAATCCAATACCAGCACGATGGGCGTGCGCAGGCTGTCGCCCTTGCCCGAGTCGTAGGTATCCAGCCAGGCATCCAGGGAATCGGGGGTCACGAACTCCGTGGGGCTCAGGAAGAATTTCCCGTTCTGCACCTCGGCATGGCCGCCATGGCCGATCAAGGTGATCAGCAAGGGTACGCCGTTGCGCACCCGATCCCGGTAGCCCAGGATGCGATCGCGCAGCAAGGCCGGCGTCATGCGCGTTTCGTCCACGATATTGCTGTTGGCGTGGTAATCCAACCCGATGCTTTGCCATCCCACCGGATTGAAATAGGTGATGAGCGAATCGGTGAAGCCGCGCTGGCGCAGTTTGGCATAAGCCCAATTACAGGCCGGCGCGATGTTCTGGTAGAAATACAGGTTGTCGTTGAAATCCGTGCCCGCCGCGATCAGGGCCAGCCCCACGCCCGCTTGCACGGGGACCCAGGAGGTGTCCGACCAGGAGGTATCGCCTTCGTCGTCCACGGCCATGGCGTAGAAGCCGTGCAGACCTAGGGCCAGGGCGGAGGAATCGAGCGTGGTGTCCTTCGCGCCCGAAATCCTTCCCTGCAAGGTGGAATACAGGGCGAAGGTATGCAGGCTATCATGGATCGGATCGGCGCCTTCGTCCAGATCGTAGGCGGTGCAATGGAACCGGGGGCGATCCGCGCCCCGGAGGATAAGGCCGCGCGGGGAGATGGAATCGATGCGGACCAGGGGTTTACGGCTGCGCACCGACACGGTGGCATGTGCGGCCGCGGACGTATCCCCTTCGTTGTCCACCACGCGCAGGGTGATATCGTGCGCGCCGATGCCGAGGGCGCTGGGTTTCAGGGTGAAGCCCGAGGCGCTGGCGCCGATGGGCCCGGCCAGGTTAGAGGACCAGAGGTAGGCGGTGATGCGATCGCCTTCGCCGGCGTTGTCCGAATCGTTGGCCGTGGCCAGGAGGGATATGGACGAAGCCGTGTCCCACGGCAGGTCGGCGGGGGTAACCTTGTCGATACGGCACCAGGGCGGGGCCGCCGCGGTCCCGGAAAGGTCGATCTCCAATGGGAGCGGGGCGCCGCCGTAATAGAGCTTGAGCACGCCGGTAAAGTCGCCGCCCGCGGGCTTGCCCGGCGCGAAGCGCACCGTCAAGGTCGTATCCGCGTTGGCGGGCAGGGAAGAGGGCAGGGCGGGGAGGAGGAAGGCGTCGTTCACGACCCGGGCCGAATCCACCGGCACGCGCAACCCGCTCCCGTTGGTGATCTTGAGGGTGGCTTCCTGGGCCGCTCCCAGATGGATCTTGCCGAAGGCGATGGCCGGAACGGCGGGGGTGAGAAGATAAGCGGGGATCGCGACGGCTTCCGGCGAGAATCCGCTATGGTTCCCCACGCGGTCGGACGCGACGATGAGGAAGGCGTAAGGCGTTCCGTTCTTGAGCCCGGACACCACCTTGCCGGTCGCATGGATGTCGGTGATGGAATCGATGCGGGCGACCGGGCCGGAAGCATTCCGCTGGTAGATCAGATAGCAGAGGAAATCGCTTTCCGTGGCGGCGGGCCAATTCAAGGTGACCGAGCGATCGCCCGGCGAAGCCGTGAAAGGCGCGGGGATGGCGGGCGGCGTGCCGTCCGGGGTCGCGGTGAGTTCATTCGAATAGGAAGAAGGGTTTCCGCCCGCGTCCTCGGCCGAGAGGCGGAAATGGTAGGTTGTTCCGTCAGTCAACTCCTTGACGATCAGAACGGTATCGCCAGCGTGGATCACCGAATCCATGCGCGCTTCCGGCGCGGCCGACGTCCCGTAATGCACCAGGTAACGCTGGAATTGCGTTTGCGGCAGCTTATGCCAACGCAGGGTGACCGCGCCGGGCCCGGGACCGGATTCCGCGCCCAAGAGTTCCGGAGCCGGCAGTCCCAGGCTGAAACTCTGTTCCGAAGGGAAGGGCGATCCGGCCAATTGCTGATCGAACCCCTGGGCGCTCCAGTAGTAGGTTCCCGGAGCCAACCCATTGAGGGTGGCCGTGCGGATCTGCCCGGCATTCCCCGGGCTCGGGGTTAAGCGGAAACCCGTAAGGGCGGAGAGCGGCGACAACACGTCGGCGCCGCCGGGCGATGTGCCTACCCGTAGGTTGTATTGCATGCCGTCGGGAGTCGTCTCCGCATCGTTGGACGCGCCCCAGGAGAGATGGACCGAATTCCGGCCCAGGGCGGATGAGAGACCGCCCGGCGCCGAAGGCGCGGCATTGGGGACGATGAGCGAATTCCGGAAGACCTTCAGGCGATAACCGCTTACGGCGAAATCCTGATCGCCGTCCCCATCGAAGTCGGCGACCGCCACGCCCCCCAGGATGAATGCGTTATCGGGCCAAAGGGTGGTCCATTTGGTCCCATCGTTGCGGAAGAGCAAGGTGAGGCTGTAAGTGACGTTTTGGTAGATGTAGGTGCCGGAACCGATGAGATCCAAATCGCCGTCATTATCGAAATCGACCCAGGCCAGGTCGCCCCCTATTTGCATGTCGGGGCGTGCGGATTCTTGGAAGCGCCCGCTTACGAACCTGTAAATGAGGGTGGTGGGGTCGCCCCTCATACCGGTAACCAGGTGGGAAAGGGGGTTTGTTCCGCTGACGGCGAAATCGAGGTCGCCATCGCCGTCGAAATCCCCCCATGCGACTTTCGCATCGGTAAGGCCCAGGAATTGATCGGCGGTCCGCTGGAAGGTACCCCCCACGTTACGGTAAATCGCAGTGATCGGGGAGCCGGATCCCCAGCTCAAGGTATCTCCGGCGATAAGGAGGTCCGGTTTCCCGTCGCGATCGAAATCCCCCCATGCCATATCCCCGTTGGTAAGCCCCGGGAGGTCGCCTTTAGGCGCAGGGACGAAGGCCCCCTTGCCAAGGTTGCGGAATATAGAGGACCAGGAATGTTGGTTGGTTGCGGCGTCGGAGGCGTCGATCCCCCAGGCCGCAAGGTCGGGCTTCCCGTCCCCGTCGAAATCCGCCACCCGGACATGCTGGATGTTCGCGACCAGGGAGGAATCCATATTCAGGGTCGCTTCCGCGAATCCCGATGACGTTCCCCGGAACCACCGCAACCCGCCGGTGTAAAAGGTCTTTCCCGCCAGAAGCACGTCCAACCAGCCGTCCCCGTCCAAGTCGCACAATTCGGGATCACCCTTGATCCCGTCCAAGGCCGAAGCCTGGGGTACCATGGTCTTGCCGTCGTTGTGGTACAGTTTGCAAGAGGCTCCATTCGCGGCATCGCCCGTCGGGCAGACCAGGAGGTCCAAGCGCCCGTCATGATCGAAGTCGCCCCAAAGCGGCCTGCCGGGCGGGAGCGAATCGATGGCGGGGGCCTCATGGAAATCGCCGCGGATGTTCCGGTAAAACACGGTGGAGAGCGAGCGCCGTCCCTGCGCGTCGTTGGTCGTGCCGGAAAGCATCAAATCCACGTTGCCGTCGCCGTCGAAATCGGCCAAGGATCCGGTCGCCAACGAGAAGGGTTGCAAAGGAACGCCCAGATCATCGAAAAAGCCGTCGTCGTTCACCAGCACCTTGGTGAAGTACTGGCCGGGATAATCGGTATTCGCGCCGCTTACCACCAGGTCCGGATACCCGTCCCCGTTGATGTCACCGAACGAGACCACTCCCAAGTCCGCGTCCGCTTTCAACGAGCCGGAGAGCGCCGCCGTATCCAACAGGAAACCCGATCCGGTGTTATTGTACAGCCTCGTGGTAGCGATTCTGCCGCCGCTAAGCACGAGGTCGGGGAGTCCGTCGCCGTCGTAATCCCCCCAATCGGCGGAGACCACCGAGATCCCGGCGGCAAGCGATGCGTATCGGGAGAAGCCGGATCCCGTATACCTATAAACGGTGGCGACGCTAACGGCGTTCGTATCATTTCCCGCCAGGAAGAGATCCGTCTTACCGTCTTGATCGAAGTCCCCGAAGGCGACCACGGCATTATAGACGGGCTGCAATCCGGGCATCGCCGTGAAGGACAGGCCGGGACCGATCTTGTAGACGGCCGTTACGGCATGATCGGGCGTGTAATCGCCGCGCGCGGGGCGGATTTGGGCGGATACGAAGAATTCAGGGATTCCATCTTGGTCCAGATCGCGGAACCGGAATACGGGCGAAGCGGAATACAACAAAGGAGGAACCAGGTTCGGCGGGGTGGCCTTCACTTCGAAACGATTCGTGCCAGGGTTGTAACCGTAGATGCGGACGCAGCCGCTATCATATCCGCCATCCGGATCGGTGACATGATGATGGACCCAGACCGCCAATTCGAAGTATCCGTCGTGGTCGAGATCGGCCCAGGCGGCGGAGGAAGCCAGCGAATCCCCTAAGGCATGGAAGTCCTCGAACTTGGAATATTTGCCGCCGCCGTTATTCCGCCAGACCTCCACTGTGTGGATGAAGCCATAGACCGAGGTGGGGTTGGATTTACCGAAAACGAGGACGTCCGGTTTGCCGTCATGATCGAAATCGCCAACGGAGATCCCGGCATCGTTGACGTCATCCGAGCCCGGTCCCGACCCCGTCCCCACGCCGGTAATGCCTACGCCGATATTCCGGAATTCCTGTGCCGCACCGGAACGGGGCAGGCACAGGGCCAGAAGCATAGCCACGAGGAAGGCGAAGAAAAATCGCATCGGGAAGCCTTTCAGTAGAGGCGGATACGGATCCGATCAGAAAGAAGAGAAACGCAAAGCATCGCCATCGGAGACCAGTACGGTCCGCGATGCCGGATCCAAGGCGATGGATCGCCCCGGCCTCGCGCCCGGCACCGGAAGACGTCCGAGGGTCTCCCGGGAGAAGGGGGCGAATACCAGCAAGGAATCGTTTTCGGCGGAAGTCGCGAAAGCATATCCCCCGAAGAGCCCGCTGGCATCGGCGGCGAGGCGATCAATGGGCGTCGCGGCATCGATGGAATCCGCCGGGCTTAAGTCCGCGTGGAATCCCCGTAGCCACCGCGATCCCGGCGACGACCCTCCGACATAGAGCAGGCCGCCCACCCATGCCAGATCGTCCACTTCGCCTTCGGAAAGATCCCGCGCCGCTTTCACCTTACCGTCCGCTTTCCCGATCAGCAACACATGCCCCCGCACGTTCGGCGCGTTCCCCTCCACCGCGTAATACCCGCCGGGCCCGGAGACCAGTTTGGGCGATCGACTCTCCGGCTGCGCCCCGTCCCATCCGTAACCTTTCAAGGTATCGATCTCCAACAGGGAGAGATCGGCGGCGAGGAAGCGGGCGAGGGCCAAGGTTCCATCGCTTAGACGACCTAAGGTAAGCAAGTGGGCCCCATCACGCAAGAGACCGCCCGGTTGCAGTGTGACGGGCACCACACTCTGGACCGGCGAAGTCCTCCACGCGGCGATGCGGCCGATGCGGTTGGCATCCGGATACGAAATATACAGCGCGTCGCTATCAGCCAGCATTTCTCCGGCATCGAAATATTCGGCAGTTAGGGAATCGCCATCATTATTGGCCAAGTCGATCGTTTTTTCGAGAACGGGAGGTCGGGTATCCATCCGGACAAGGTACGCCTTGCCCGCCTGGTTGAACGGGGTCGACATTACGACGGCGTAGCCGGCCGCTACCGCGACGGAACGGATCTCGCGCTTATCGCCCAAATCGATGGTCCGGAAGGACCCGACGGGGGGAATCGCGGTCACGAAGCGGCTTACCGGGCCGGACACGAGGCGAAGCGTGTCCAGCTTCCCGATGCGATCCACCCCTGAAAAGCGCGCGTAGTAGGCAGCCGGAAGGGCTTCATTCACGGCGATGGCATAACTCCCGTCCTCGCCGGTGAAGCCGGTATAGCCTTTTCCGAAATCCATCGGCTGGGTCGCCAGTTCCACCCGGATTGCGATTTGCGGAGCTCCCTCGCCCCAATCCACGACCTTACCGCGTAAGAACCGGGGACCTATCGTCAAGAGCACCCGTAGGCTGTCCAGCGGCGAACCGGCCGAATCCAGGACGACATATGCCGTGTCATGTCCCACGGGAAGGCTCCAGGTTCGGCATACGACCCGCAGGACCGAATCGCGGCCGGGCGCGGCGGAATCGCCCCCGGAAGATTCCCATGCGGCTTGGATCCAGTCTTCCGAGGTTCTGGCGGTGATTCGGAAAGCCGGCATGTCGCTAACGCGCATCGAGCCGGGGATGCTGTCCACCACATCCAAATCCCGGCCTTGGAAATGGGGACGCACGTAGGGAGGTGGCGGGTGCAGCGTGTCGGGTGGGGGCGGCGGAGGTTTCGTCGTATCCTTCGCCACGCAGGTGTCCGTCACCACCCCCATCGTCTCGCCGCCGCGCGACTTCCGCTCGACGAAACAGTTGCCCCGATCGCGCCGATAGCCGCGTACGACGTACACGAGGTTGCGACTGCCGTCCGCCGCGCCCACGCCCAGGCTTTCCGGCGATGCCAACGGCCCTTTCCATAAAAGGACCACCAGGCGGGAGTCCTCCGCGTCTTCGAGCCAGACCTCAACGGAATCGAAGCGCTCCAGCGAATCCCCCCGAAGGGCGGCACGCGCATCGTAGGCATCTTCGGGGCGGACCAAGGGCTGCTGCAGAAGGCAACCCCATAGCGCGGCCCCGGCGGCGGCGAACATGAGAATGCGGATCCCGGCCCGGATGGCTGCCTTCATGGCCCGAACCTTAAGGAAAAGGATACCGGGAAGGCGGCGACGCGATCCAATCCGCCTCCCGCCGTGCGGCTGAAGAACCATCCCGCCCCGGCGGAGACCGTGGCCGCGAATCCGGATCCCAGGGCGCGCTCCAGCCCTAAGGCCGCGAAACTACCCAGCAGATCCGCGCGCGGCAACTCCGACCCGTTCACCTCCTGCCCGATGGACCAGTATTCCGCCCGCGGGCCGAGGAAGATCGATCCCGCCCTGGAGTAACTCCAATAATACCGTACCTCGCCCGATACCCCCAGCCCGCCCTGCTCCAGGCGGCCGCCCTCGCCCATGGCGGCGGACTTCGCGAGGTACAGGCCCGCCAAGCCCGCTCCCCAAGGCCCGACGTTCCCCATCAGCCCGGCCTCCAGGGCCAAAGCCGATCGCCCGCGCCCCGGAAAGGCCGGATACCACCGGGGCTGGGCCGCGATCTGCATGGGATCCCGCGAGGCGAAGGCCTGCGGATAGCTCCGGAAGCCGCCCTTGGCCCCCGGTTGCTCCCGTCCTGCCGGCCGGAAATCCTCCGGGCCCAAGGCGGCGCTCTTGCCGCGGCGGAGATCGGCGAATCCCACTTCGCTCCGTCCCCGGTAGATGAGGTAGGCCGAACGCGGCAGCGCCAGCTTAACCCCTTCCGGATCCGAAAGGCGGAACTCGGCGACCTGGGTCCCGTCTTCGGCTTGCAGGATCCGGTATTCGTCCGCGGGCATCCCCTGCAAGGTCAGGAAGGCTTGGCCCAGTTCCAGGCGCGTAAGCACTACGTTGTCCGAGCCGCGCGCTTGCACGTCGAATCCGGGCGTTTGCACCGTCCCCTTGTCCCCGGCCAAGCGCCGCCGCAAGGAGGCTTGCGTGAAGGCGTACGCTTCCCACAAGGTGATTTTCCCGTCGCGATCGAAATCGGCCGCGCCGCGCAATGCGGTGACGAAGAAATGCGTGAACAACGATCCCTGCAACTCTTTGCTTTCCTGGGACAGCTCCCCGGCGGAACTGGAGGTCAGGATGGCGGACCCGTTTACGCTCAGTTCGTCCCGGTAGCGGATGGGAACGGGATCGGCCAGGCCCGCGCCCTTGGCTTGGATCAGGGATCCGCTGAAACAGGCATCGGCGACCAGGAGCTTGAAGTCCGCTTCCAGGCCGGCGAAATACTCGCGGACTTCCGAGAGAGGCAGGCTCGCGCCTTCCATATGCAAGGCCTCGTCCGATCCATGGCCGGAAAAGTAGAGGAGGATCTGGCACTTGCGGCCTTGGCCTTTCAGGGCCTTCACCCGCTCGCGGATGGACTTCAAGGCCAGCCGGACCTTGTCCACGTCCGCATCGAGCAACAGGGTTCCGGAGCCCTTGTCCAAGCCTCCCAATTGCGATAGCGCGGAAAAGACCTGCTCCGCATCCCGGGTGGCGTAGCTCAGGGTCTTTTCATCGGAAAGCCCCTGGTTATCGCCGACCACCAGGGCCAGCCGATCGAGGCCGCAGGCGGGCAAGCTGAGTCCCAGGACCCCGGCTGCCAACCACTTCATGGGGAATTCAAAAGCAAGAAGGGACGCATATGCAATCCGGCGACGGCTTTGCCTTCGGCCTGCGCCCGCGCGGCTCGGGAATCGAAGGTTCCGTAAGACCATATGCAATAGAGACGTTCGCGTTGCCACCCACGTTCCAAAATAAGGCTATGGGGCAGGTTTTCGCCTCGGGGGTTTCCTAGCGGCCGGCCTTGGCCTTCGTCCATATAGGTTTGCAAGGCGCCTTCGTCGTCGCGGTAGAGGACGGCGAAATGGACCGGTCTATCCGCGATTATGCCCAATTGCAGGGTGTCTCCCGGCTTGCAGGCCACGCTATCGCCGGAGGCCCGGCCGTTCACGAACAAATGGAATTCGGCCGAGCCCTTGGCCGACAAATCCGAGGGCGAAGGGGTCCAGGGAACGCGTAGGGCCACGATGGCCAGGATCAGGAGGGCGGCGATTGCGATGGCGGGCCGGGGGGAGAGCGAATCCCAAAACGCCCGCAATGCGCTTTTCGCGGGGGCCCTGGCCGACCGGGCCCGGCGCGTGGCCGAGAAGTATTCCCAGCTCGGGTATTTCGCCGCGAAAGCATCCCGCGCGGCCGTCGCTTCGCGCAACTTCGCGGCGCAGTCCGGACAGGCTTGCACGTGGCTTTCCAAGGCGGACCGATCCGCCGGCGAGGCTTCCCCGGCCAGGAATTCCGCCAGGGCGAGGCGCGACGGATGCGGTCCCGTGGATGCGTGGATAGGCTTCACCGGTAGCGCTCCATCTTCGCCTTGAAGGCGGTCACCTTGCGATGGATGGTCGTGCGCGAGATGCCGAGCTTCTCAACCACCTCTTCCTGCGTCAACCCTTCCAAGTAGAGCAGGAAAACGATTTCCACGGTTTCCCGATCGGCTTCCCGGGTGATGCGCTCCACCAAAAGGCATGCGTCCATATGTTCTTCCGGGGAAGCGTGCAGCATCTCCTCGAAATCCGGGACGCCGGCCCCGTCCACCTCGAATTTCCGTTTGCGGAACAATTGGATGCATTCGTTCACGGCGATACGGTAGATCCAGGAGTAGATGCGGCTTTGTCCCTTGAACCCGGCGAGGTTTTGCTGGACCTTGATGAACACCTGGTTGACCATGTCCTCCGCGTCTTCCTTATTGCGGACGTACTTCATGCAAACCCAATAGATCGACGCGGCGTATTTGCGATATAACGCGCCTATCTCGACGCTGGCTTCCGGCTCCTCGGGGGACTCCGCCGCCCGCATGGCCGGAAGGGATTCGTCTTTATGTCCGGGCGTTTCGGGACCGATGGAAAAGGCATGCAAAAGCCGGCGGGACAAGCGCAGAAGCTTGCCTATGGCCTTGCCCTGTCCACCGATCCAGACGGCGCTTATCATTTGGATGCGCTAGCTCCCGGGATTGTTCCGCGCTTGCGCAAAAGGCCCGCGGCGGATGCGCCAAAGCTACTTAAAATCGGGGGGCGAACCGCATTCCGTCGTAGAGCGCCATTTGAGCCCGGTCCCCATTCTTTTTAATTTCCGAGGTTTCGGCCAACCCGGGAGTTAGACGCCGTGCCCAACATCAAGGTCACCCTGCCCAACGATTCCGTCCTCGAAGTCGAGGCCGGATCTACCATCCTCGACGTGGTCAAGAAAATCGGCCCCGGTCTGGCCAAGAGCGCTATCGCCGCCATTTACAATGGTAAGGAAATGGATTTGTCCCGCACCCTCCATGAGGACGGGTCCTTGCGCGTGCTTACCACCCAGAATCCCGAGGCCCTGGAGATCATCCGCCATTCCACCGCGCATCTCATGGCCATGGCGGTTACCGAATTGTTCCCCGGCACCATGCTGACCATCGGGCCGGTGATCGAGAACGGCTTCTACTACGATTTCGATTCGCCCCACAAGTTCAGCCCGGAGGATTTCCCCGTCATCGAGGAGAAGATGCGGGAATTGGCCAAGAAGGATTTCCCGGTGGTCCGTTCCGTCAAGCCCCGCTCCGAGGCCATCGCCTATTACAAGGACCCCGCCCATCGCGAGCCCTACAAGGTCGAGATGATGGAAGAGTGGACGGACGATACCGTTTCCTTCTACCAGCAGGGCCCCTTCGGCGACTTGTGCCGCGGTCCGCACGTGCCCTCGACCGGCAAGCTTGGCCATTTCAAGCTGCTCTCGGTGGCCGGCGCCTATTGGCGCGGCGATGAGAAGCGCCCCATGCTGCAGCGTATCTACGCAACCGCTTTCACCAACAAGGAAGACCTGGAAAAGCATCTCTTCATGCTTGACGAGGCCAAAAAGCGCGATCACCGCAAGCTGGGCCGGGAGTTGAACTATTTCCATCTCGAGGAAGGTTCGCCCGGGATGGTCTTCTGGCATGCGCGCGGCTGGCGCCTTTACGTGAAGCTCATGGATTACATCCGCGCCAAGCTGAATCGCAAGGGCTATGTCGAAGTGCGGACCCCCGAGATCGTGGACAAGCAGATCTTCGTGAAGAGCGGGCACGTGGCGAATTATTCGCATAATATGTTCTTCACCGAGAGCGAGAACCGCGAGTACGCCATTAAGCCCATGAACTGCCCCTGCCACGTGGAAGTATTCAAGCAAGGCATGAAGTCGTTCCGCGATTTGCCCATCCGCATGGCCGAGTTCGGCAAATGCCATCGCAACGAACTGGCCGGCACCATGCACGGCCTCATGCGCGTGCGCGGCTTCACCCAGGACGATGCGCACATCTTCTGCACCAAGGATCAGATCGCGTCCGAGGTCGCCGACTTCTGCGGGCTCCTGCACGAGGTCTACGCCGATTTCGGATTCTCGGATATCATCGTCAAGCTGGCCGATCGTCCCACGCCGGACAAGCGCGTCGGGACCGACGCCGACTGGGACATGGCGGAAGAAGCCTTGCGCGAAGCTTGCCGACGGGCCAAGCTGGAGTTCGTGATGAACCCGGGCGACGGCGCCTTCTATGGGCCCAAGCTCGAGTTCACCCTGAAGGATTCCTTGGGCCGCCATTGGCAATGCGGAACCATCCAGGTGGACTTCAATACCGCCGAACGCTTGGGCGGCGAATACGTGGGTTCGGACGGGGGCAAGCAGGCTCCCGTCATGCTGCATCGGGCCGTGTTCGGATCCTTGGAACGCTTCATCGCCATCCTGATGGAAAATTTCGCCGGCGATTTGCCCTTATGGATAAATCCCCAACAAATCCGTATCCTGCCGGTCTCGGAAAAGTTCCTGGACTATAGCCGGATGATTAACGAGCGCTTCCTGGATGCCGGAATGATATCGGAAGTGGACGAGCGGAACGACAAAATCGGGTTCAAGATCCGGGAAGGTGAACGGGAAAAGGTCCCTTACCTGGTGATTTTGGGGGAAAAAGAGCAGCAATCCGGCAAAATCACCCTGCGGAAGCGGAAAATCGGGGACTTGGGCGCCTTTTCCTTAGACGAAGCCTTGGAAAAAATTAAATTGGAAGTTTCCTCTAAAGGGGTGGAGCCTTAAAACGGTTCGACTTCCCGGGAATGGGACCGGCAGGGAATTCTATCCGCCAGGTCCCCGCCTCCCTAAAAGAGTCCCAAGGGTTCTTAAGAGGCGAAGTTAGGTTCAGCGAAAGGTAAAGATTGCAGAGACGACCGTTTTTCAGCGCCCCCAAAGAAACCATCCGCATCAACGAACATATCCGCACCTATGAGGTGCGAGTCATCGACGCCGATGGGAAACAGCTCGGGGTGCTCACGGTTCCGGCCGCCTTGGAAAGAGCCAAGGAGCGGGGCCTCGACCTGGTTGAAGTGAGCCCTACCGCCCAGCCTCCGGTTTGCCGGATCATGGATTTCGGCAAGTACAAATACGAAATCTCCAAAAAGGCAAAGGCATCCAAGGCCAAGCAGCACGTCATCAAGGTCAAGGAGATCAAGTTCCATCCCAAGACGGGAGAAAATGACTATAATTACCGCCTCGTTCAGGCGAAAGAATTCCTGGAAAAGGGATTCAAGGTCAAGGCTACGGTGGTTTTCCGTGGCCGCGAAATGGCCCACATCGAATTCGGGGCCCGCTGGCTCAAGAAGATGACGGTGGATCTGAACGGGATCGGTCAGGCGGAAACGGGCTCCATCCAGGAAGGCCGTAACGTCACGACGATTTTCGCGCCGGTGAAGCACCATGTGCAGCCTGTCGCCAAGCCTAAGGTTCCCGGAGTACCGGGAGCCGCTCCCGCGCCTGCGGGGGCTAAGCCTGCGGCGGAAGCGGATGGGGTTGCGGCGCCAGAGGTTGCCAAACCCGCTCCCGGCGAAAGCAAGGCAGCGGCTCCGGCCAACCAGGCCTGAGACTAGAGAATTTCGAAGGAGAGGTATCCAGTGCCGAAGATGAAGACCCACAGCGGAGCCAAGAAGCGGTTCAAAGTCACCGCCACCGGCAAGCTGAAGCGCAAGGGCGCGAACAAGAACCACATCATGGGCAAGAAGAAGCCCGAGATGAAGCGCCGCCAGGGCGGCGCCTTTTACGTGGGCCCCACCGAAGCGCCGCGCATGAAGCGCCTGCTCGCCATCGGCGGCTGAGCGCATAGAGTTTTAGGAGTAAGCCATGCCCAGAAGTAAACCAAGTGTAGCCTCACGCGCGCGTCGCAAGAAAATCCTCAAGCGCGCCAAGGGTTTCTACGGACGCCGCAAGTCCAATCTCAAGCTCGCGAAGGAAGCGGTCGACAAGTCCCGCAAATTCGCGACCGAACATCGTCACGATAAGAAGTCGGCTTACCGCAGCCTGTGGACCGTGCGCATCAACGCCGCGGCCCGCGAGCTCGGGACCACTTACTCGCGTCTGATCTCGGGCCTCAAGAAGGCCGCCATCAGCCTCGATCGCAAGATCCTGGCCGACCTGGCCCTGTCCGATTCCTCCGCCTTCGCCAAGGTGGTGGAAGCCGCGAAGGCCAAGTAAGCGGAGCATCCATCGCTTTGGAAAGCCGGGGTCCCTAAAGGATCCCGGCTTTTCGTTTATCCGGCCATGCGCATGTTGACGGCCGCAGCCCCCGCGGCGCAAGCCCCGGCCAAGGCAACCCCGTAGCCGGGGAACATGAACAGGACGCCCGCGATGCCCAGATATCCCGCGGCCAGCATCCCCTGGGCCCCCTCGCCGCGGCCGCGCACGTAGCCGTCGTTCACGATCAGGCATGCGAAGGCGAAGGCGGATAAAGCCATCTGCCAAACCGATTGGGAACGCAGCGCCGCGCCGGCGCCCGAAAGCGATACGGCGCAACCGGCGTAATAGATAGGGAAGGGCGCGGCCAGAAGCAGCGCAAGCGCCCAGTCGCAACGGAAAAGGAAACGCCGCGGCGGGAACAGGTAGGCATGGGCGGCCGCGAAGGCATCGCAGGCGCCGCCCAAGCGGCGCGCCAGGCAGAGCGAAGCCATGCATCCGGCAAGGGCGAAGAAGCCGCACAGGAATAAATCCCCCGAGGCGCGGAAGGCCGCCGCGGCTCCCAGCACCAAGGCCGAGAGCAGGGCGGGAGCGAGGGGATCTTCGCGGATCACGTGAAGGGCCTTGCGCCCGAAGAGCCATCCGTAGGGCGCGGGAAGCCGGGAGGCCGCCTTGCGGGCAAGCGCGCCGGAAACGGAAAGCCAGGCGGATCCCGCTTTTCGCGTCCAGCGTTTTCCGTCGTCGGCGCGGCCATGGAAGGCGGCCCGCGAAGGCGGGAACCATCCGCGCGACACCGCCAGCCGGAAGGCCGCCCGCATCAGGAATGCTTCCAGGGCGATTCCGGCCAGGCCGGCGACGACGAAGACGGGCCGGCCCAAATGCGGGACCAGAATCGTTAGACCCGCCAACAGGGCGGCCATTCCCGATTGCGAGGCGATGCGATCGGCGGCCGATAATGCGAGCCTCTCGCGTTGGGAATAGCTGGCGCCCGCGACGAGATAGGCGTCGGGAAGCCGCGGCCGCCGCAACAGCCCGGCATAGCGGGAGTATTCGAAGCATTGCGCCCCGGCCGAGCCGATCAGGAGGAGCGCCAAAGCCAATATGCCGTGCCCATACCCATGGATACGTCCGTTGCCCCAATAGAAATCCATAGCGGTGAGAAATAATCCCAAACCAATGGCCGCAGCGGCCATCCGCAACCGTTCCTTCCCTTGCGGTAGCCGGGCCGTTTTCATAGGGCGAGACTGCGCATATAGAACGCCTCCAGGCCCCCGGCTCCGTTTTGCGAAGCGCGTAACGATTCCATCTCGCCTGCGAAGGCGATTTCGCCGGCCCGCATCAGGACCACGTCGTCGGCGACCTTTTCGGCGGCGTCCAAGGCATGCGACGAGACGAGGGCGCCCCTGCCTTCGGCCCGGCAGGCTTCCAACAAGCGCCTCAGATTGAGGACCGCGAGAGGATCCAGTCCGTCGAAGGGTTCGTCCAGGATGTGGAATGCCGGATCGCCTATGAAGGCCATTGCCAAGGAAACCTTCTTCGCCATGCCTTTGGAATATTCCGAACAGGTCCGGTCTTCCAGCCAAGATCCCAATTCGAAGCGATCGCGCAAGGGCGCCAAGGCCTCGCGGAAGCGGGCTTCGGGAAGCCCGCGGAATCCGGCCGCCATGCGGATCATCTCTTCGCCGGTAAGATGGGTTTCCAGGGCCGGCGCGTCGGGCATATACCCGATCCGGTTCTTGTGGAGGATCTCCCCGCGCGCCGGAAGCTGGCTTTCCCCGTCGATGCGGTATTCGCCGGCATAGCCCAGCAACTGCCCCGTGAGCAGGCGGATGAGCGTGCTCTTTCCCGCGCCGTTCTGGCCCATCAAGACGGTGATGCGGCCCGCGTCCATGGCCAGGTCGCATCCCCGCAGCGCCTCGGCCGCGCCGGGGGCGTAGCGGAAATGGATTCCGGATAAGCGTATCTGGGTCGTCATCGGTTTCTCCAAAGCGGGACGCCTTTTCGTATGCTGAAATCAAGCGTCCCGTCCGCGTCGGGTAATAGGTACAAAAACCCTTTGCGACGTTCCCGGCAGAAAACCCGGGGCTGACGCTTTCCCCGCGGCGCCTCCGCCCTTTTTATATTTCCGCAGGTTCAGCCGGGAGCCCCTCCGAATCATGCAACCCATACAAGACATCCGCGCCCGCCTGGACGCGGACTTGAACGCCTTGGAATCCCAGCTCGCCGCCGGCGGAAAAGGCTTAGCCAAGGCCTTCGAGGACGTGAAGGTCAAATACCAGGGGAAGAAAGGCGATATCTCCGGCCTGTTGCGCTCCATGGGCGCCTTGCCCGCCGAGCAGCGCCCCGGGTTCGGCAAGCTCGTCAACGACCTGCGCGATTATTCCGAGGAACGTTTTTCGGCCTTGCAGGCCCGTATCAAAGAAGCGGACATCGCCGGCAGCTTGGCCGGATCGACCTTGGATGCGACCCTGCCGGGCTATCGCGTGCCGCAGGGATCGTTGCATCCCATGTCCCAGGTGCGCGAGGAAATCATCGGCTTCTTCCAAGGCTTGGGATTCGAATTGGCGGGCGGCCCCGAAGTCGATAACGACTGGTACAACTTCGAAGCCCTGAACATTCCGCAGGATCATCCCTCGCGGGACATGCACGATACCTTCTACGTGGACGATCAGGTGGTCCTGCGCACGCATACCTCCAACGTGCAAGCGCATTACATGGAAACGCATCGGGAACCGCCCATCCGCATCATCGCCCCGGGCTTCGTCTACCGCGTGGACAACGACGCCACCCATTCGCCGATGTTCCAGCAGGTGGAATGCCTGGTGGTGGACAAGGGGATTTCCTTCGCCCACCTGAAGGGGACCCTCTTCCTTTGGGCCCGCCACATGTTCGGCGAGAAGACGACTATGCGGTTCAGGCCCAGCTATTTCCCTTTCACCGAGCCCTCGGCGGAGATGGACGTCTCCTGCTACTTCTGCGGAGGAACGGGCAAGCTGGCGGGGCAGCCCTGCCGCACTTGCAAGACCACGGGCTGGATCGAGATCGGCGGCTGCGGCAGCGTCGACCCCAACGTGTTCAACAAGCTGGGCTGGGATCCGGAAACCTATACCGGATTCGCCTTCGGCTTCGGTATCGATCGGATCACCATGCTGAAATGCGGCATTCCCGACATTTCTTATTTGACGAAGAACGACAATCGGTTTTTGAGGCAATTCTAAAAGAGGGTAAAGGGTACAGGGTACAGGGTATAGGGTTAAGATCGGGGCGATTTCCGATTTTCCTGTACCCTTAACCCTTAACCCTGTACCCCCCGAAGCCATAAAGGACAAAATGCTCGTCTCTCTGTACTGGATCAAGAAATACGTCGACCTCTCCGGCACCTCGGGCGAGGATCCGGACGAAGTGTCCAAGGCCCTTACTTCCCTCGGGCTCGAGGTCGAAGGCCTGACCCGCGTGGGCTCGGTCGCCGGAGTCGTTTCGGCCGAGGTGATCGAATGCGCGAAGCATCCCGAAGCCGACAAGCTCTCCGTATGCAAGGTAAGCGACGGGAGCGAGATCTATCCCGTGGTATGCGGGGCGCCCAACGTGGCCAAGGGCCAGAAGGTGCTCTTCGCCAAGGTGGGCGCGGAGATCCCGGGCAAAGGCGGAGAACCCGGTTTCAAAATCAAGAAGGCCAAGCTGCGCGGCCAGGATTCGCACGGGATGATCTGCGCCGAGGACGAGGTGGGATTGGGCGAATCGCATGACGGCATCCTGGTGTTGCCGCCGGAGACGCCGCTGGGCCTGCCCATGGAAAAGATCCCCGGCCTCTCGGACGTGATCCTGGAACTCAACGTGACCCCCAACCGGCCGGACGCCCTGTGCCATCTCGGCGTGGCCCGCGAGATCGCCGCCAAGTTCGGGAAACCGCTGCGTTACCCCTCGGAAGCCATCCATGAACGGGGCGCGCCCATCGTATCCCTGGTCGACATCGAGCTGCACGATCTGGTCGGTTGCACGAAGTACGTGGGCCGCGTGATCCAGGGGATCAAGGTGGGGCCCAGCCCCGATTGGCTGTCCAAGGCCCTCAAATCCATCGGCAAACGCAGCATCAACAACGTGGTCGATCTCACCAACTACGTGTTGTTCGAATTCGGCCAGCCTTCCCATGCCTTCGATCTGAACCGCATCCGCGGGAAGAAGGTGATCATCCGCAAGGGGAAGGCGGGCGAGAAGCTGACCACCCTCGACGGGGCGCAACGGGACATCGGCGAGGCCGACATGGTCATCGCCGACGCCGAAGGCCCGATGGTGCTGGCCGGGGTGATGGGCGGCAAGGATTCCGAAGTATCCGAGGCCACCACCGACGTTTTCCTGGAAGTCGCCTATTTCACTCCCGCCGTGGTCCGCCGCCAGGCCCGTCGCCATGGGCTTTCCAGCGATTCGTCCTACCGCTTCGAGCGCGGCATCGATCCCTTGCGCACCTCCGAGATCGCCGATTACCTCGCCGCCCTCATCGCGCGCTGGTGCGGCGGCGCGGGAGCGACGCCCGTCGTGGCCAAAGGCCGGCTGGAAAAGGCTTCCCCGGAGCATCCGTCTTCCCCGCGCCGCGTCTACCTGCGTCCCGCGCGCGCCGAGCTGCTGTTGGGGGCGTCCTTGTCGGCCGAAGAGTGCATGCGGCGGCTCCAATCCATCGAGCTAAAGGCCGGCGGCGCGCCCGCCGGGGGGACGCCAGGCGACGAACCGGCCCTGGTCCACGGACAGGTCGCCCTCGCCTTTTCCGTTCCCGGATTCCGCGGGGATCTGGAACGCGAAGTCGATCTCATCGAGGAGATCGCGCGCCTGGGGGATTATAACGCGATCCCCGTCACGCTTCCTTCCTTGCCCCTGGGGTTCAAGGCCCTGCCGCCCGCGGAGTCCTTGGCGCGCTCCCTGCGCCATCACCTGCGGGATGCCGGCCTGAACGAAACCTTGTCCCTGAGATTTTCCTCGCGCAAGGCGTTGGCGAAACTGGGTTTCCCCGCCGACGATGCGCGCATGGCCTGCGTGCCCCTGCGCAATCCCCTGAGCGAGGAATGGGAAATCCTCCCCACCTCCCCGCTCCCGTCCCTGTTGTCCTCGGCGGCATACAACCAGAACAATCAGGAGCGGAATATCCGCTTCTTCGAAATCGCCCGCTGCTTCTACCACCACCCCGAAGAGCGCACGGCGCGCTTGCCCGGGATCTGGGAAGAGGAGACCCTGGGCATCGTCCTGGCCGGGGATTGGCCGGATCGCCGGCCATGGAGCCTCGACGCCGCCGCGGCCGCGCCGGTGGAGTTCTTCCATCTCAAGGGCCTGCTGGAGAACGCCTTGGCGGCCCTGGGCCTCAGCGCCCGTTTCGGGAATCCCTCCGGCGAGGCCTGGTTGCATCCCGTGGAATCGGGCGCCATCTACGCCGAACTGGGCCAAGCGCCCGCCGGCGCCGGGGTCCTGTTCGGCCGCAAGCTCCCGTCCGCGGGGGAAACCCGCATCGGCGTTTTCGGCATCCTGCATCCGCGCGTGGCTTCCCAATTCGAATTGAAAGGCACGGTGCTGGCAGCCGAAGTTTCCATCTCCGGCCTGCTCGCCGCGGCCGGCCAACGCCCCAAGTTCAAGCCCTTCGGGAATTTCTCTTCCATGTCCCGGGACGTGAACCTGCTGGTCGACGAAGGCAAGGCCCATGGCGACATCCTGGCGCGCGTCCCGGCCCGCGTTCCCAACCTCATCGAAGCGCGGCTGAATAGCGTCTATCGCGGTACCGGGGTGCCCGATGGCAAAAAGGCGCTGCATTACACCTTTACCTATCGCAATGCCGAGCGTACCTTAACGGACGAAGAAGTGAACAAGGCGCAGGAAAAGGTCAATCGGGAGCTGGCCCAGGACGCGGGGATCGCGTTCAAATAGCGGTCGCAGCCGGGCAACCATTAAGTTAGGGACTCTAATAGACATGGCCCCGGCAGGAGTTTAGTTTTGCCTGTGCCCGCGGGCGCGGGAAGGAGCACAAATGGACTTCAGTCAATTCGACGCATTAGCCAACAAGGTGGAGCGTGCCGTATCCATCATCGACGGCCTGAAACAGGAGCGGGAGCATCTCCAGACGGAGTTGCATGCCGCCCTGGAACGGGCCGGGAATTTGGAGAAGGCGGTGGCGGCGAAGGATGAGGAATTGGCCGGGCTCCGCCATGAGATCGACGCCAAGTCGGACAATATCAACCTTGTCGGCGAGCGGATCCGGGACTTGGTGGGCCGGCTCGATACGGCCCTCGCCTGAAAAAGCCGGTATCGGCGGGGCACAAGGGCTGGCGGCTTTTCCGGCCCTGATGGTATATTAGGAACGATACGCCCGTCCCGGACAAGCGGGACGCGCGGTGGAGGCCGCATCCTCGATGGAACCAGTGGAACACTCCTACAAGGTCAACATCTGCGGCGAGACCTTCCAGGTCAAGTCCGATCAGCCTCCCCAGACGATAGAACGCGTCGCCGGATATTTGGATTTTAAGATCCGGGAGCTGGGCAAGGGCGGCATCAACGTGGACAAGTTCCGCGTGGTGGTCTTGGCCGCGATGAATCTGGCGGGGGAATTATTCGAACTCCGCGCCCAGGTCGAAGAGCACAATAAGCAGCAGGACAAAATCCAAGAGAAAGCGAGGTCGCTCAACGCGAGCCTGGATCGGGCCCTCAAGCCCGTCTGAAGGCTACAGCAGCGAGCCAGAAAAAGGCAACGAGTCCTGAAAAGAACTCCGTCGCGCGCTTCATGCGTCTCGGCCTTACAAACCTAGATCAACAAAATGGCATTTCTTTTCATCTAGCGCATGCCCCCAACTTCGGGCCCTCGCGGTCCGATGCACGAGGGGAAGCGCGAACTGGAAGGGGTCCATTAATCCTTTGATCACAAGGTCCGAGAACAATGGGCGGTAAGCCGACGGAGTTTCTTATTTCCCCCCGCGGGCGACTGGCCCGCAAGACCCCTTTTCTACCTTTGCCCGCATGGCCCAGCTCATCGACGGCAAGAAGGTTTCCCTCGACATCCGCAACGCCCTGAAGCCCCGCGTGGCCGCTTTGATCGCCCAAGGCATGCGTCCCGGATTGTCGGTGACCCTGGTGGGGGAAGATCCCGCCTCGGTCTCCTACGTCAACGGCAAGGATGCGGCGGCCAAGGAGGTCGGCATCCAGGCTTGGACCCACCGCTTGCCGGCTTCGATCTCCGAAGGGGAGTTGACCGAGCATCTGCTCCGGCAGAACGAAGACCCGGCCGTGCATGGGATCCTGCTCCAGTTGCCCTTGCCCGGGCGCTTGCCCTCCGAGAAGTTGCTCGATCTCATTTCCGCCAAGAAGGACGTGGATGGTTTCCATCCCATCAGCCTGGGGAATCTCATGCTGGGTCGTCCCGGGTTCCGGCCCTGCACCCCTTGGGGCGTGCAGGAGCTGCTGCGCGCGTATAACCTCAGCCCCGAAGGCAAGCACGTGGTGGTGGCGGGCCGATCCAATATCGTCGGCAAGCCCGTAGCCAACATTCTGCTCCAGAAGGAGCCTTTCGCGAACGCCACGGTCACCATCTGCCATACCGGGACCCCTGATCTCGCGCAGTATACCCGCCAGGCCGATTTCCTGATCGCGGCCATGGGCCGTCCCGGGACCATCACGGGCGACTTGGTGAAAGCCGGCGCCGTGGTAATCGACGTGGGAGTGAATCGGGTGAAGAGCGACAAGACCAAATCCGGATTCCGCCTGGTCGGCGACGTGGACTTCGAATCCGTATCCGCCAAGGCCGCATGGATCACGCCCGTGCCCGGCGGGGTGGGGCCCATGACCATCGCCATGCTCCTGAGCAATACGGTCCGGAGCGCGGAGATGACGGCGGCCGCGCGGGCCCCCCGGACACGCTGACTTCCGGATTTCCGGCCGGTTTTTGTATCTTTCCCAGGCCTGTCCCGGACCGATCCGGTACATTCAGGAACGATAAGCGGTCAATTCAGGAACCCTAAGCGGCCCAGGTAGCATGTCAGCCCCAAAGAACCAAATCGCCGTCACGGTCGAGGAGTACCTTAAGCAGGCTTCTTTGCGCGTGAACGCGGCCTTGGAGCGCCATCTGCCCCCCGAATCCGATGCCCCTGCCGACCTGCATAAGGCCGTGCGCTATTCCATCTTCGCGGGCGGCAAGCGCCTGCGTCCCGCCTTGGCTTTGGCTTCTTTCGAAGCCTGCCACGGGACCGGGGAAGCCGTCCTGCTGGCGGCCTGCGCCCTGGAGATGACGCATACCTTCTCCCTCATCCACGACGATCTGCCGTGCATGGATAACGACGACTTCCGCCGCGGCCGGCCGACCAACCACAAGGTTTTCGGAGAGGCCATCGCCATCCTGGCGGGGGACTCCCTCCTCGTATACGCCTTCGAGCTTTTGGCCAAGACCGGGAAACCCGAATGCATCGCGACCTTGGCCCGCGCCTTGGGAACCAAGGGAATGCTGGGCGGCCAAGTGGTGGATATCCAAAGCGAAGGCAAGAAAGTGGGCCTGGAGACCGTCAACTACATCCATAACCACAAGACCGCCGCCCTCCTGGAGGCCTCCCTGGTGATGGGCGCGCAACTCGCCGGCGCCGACGACGAAGTCATCGCCGGCCTGGGCGCCTTCGGCAACGGCATCGGCCTGGCTTTCCAAATCGTCGATGACGTGCTGGACCTGGAACAGACCACCGAAGCCTTGGGCAAAGACGCCGGCTCGGATCTGGCCAAGGGCAAAGCCACCTATCCGGCCGTGATCGGCATCCCCGCCTCCAAGGAACGGGCACGCCAGCTGATCGAAGAGGCCAAACTGGAATTGCGGAAGCTTCCCATCCAAGGAAGCACGCTGGAACTCATCGCCGATTACATCATTACCCGGGTGCACTGACCACATGCTGGAATCCATCCATTCGCCCGCCGACCTGCGCGGCCTATCCCTCGAGCAACTCAAGGCCCTGGCGGCGGAAATCCGCGAGACCATCGTGAGGCAAGTGGCCTCCAAGGGCGGCCATCTGGCCTCCAGCCTGGGCGCCGTCGAGCTGACGATAGCCCTGCACAAGGTTTACGAGACCCCCAAGGACAAGCTCATCTGGGATACCGGCCATCAGGCCTATCCGCATAAGCTGGTCACCGGCCGCTACAAGGAATTCCACACCCTGAAGCAATTCGGGGGATTGTCCGGCTTCCTCAAGCGCGAGGAAAGCGAATACGACGTGTTCGGCGCCGGCCATGCTTCGACTTCGTTGTCGGCGGCGCTCGGCATCGCCGCCGCCCGCACCCACCAGGGCAAGGACTTCGACGTTGTGGCCGTGATTGGCGATGGCGCCATGACGGGCGGCATGGTCTACGAGGCCCTCAACAACGCTGGCGAGACCGAAGAGAAGATCACCTTCGTCCTCAACGACAACAAGATGTCGATCGCCAAGAACCTGGGCGGCATCTCCAAGTACCTGAACCGCATCATCTCCAATCCGACCTACAACCGCCTCAAGGACGAGGTGTGGGATTTCACCGGCCGACTGCCGCGCGGCAAGGATTTGCAGAAGCTGGCCAGCAAGGTGGACGAAGGCCTCAAGAAGATTTTCCTGCCCGGCGGTTTCTTCGAGGATCTCGGCATCCGTTATTTCGGCCCCGTGGACGGCCATAACCTGGAAGGCCTGATCGAGATCTTCGAGGCCGTGAAGAAACGCCCTGGCCCGAACCTGGTCCACGTGGTGACCACCAAAGGATTTGGTTGGGACAAGTCCGAGGCGGACGCCATCAAGTGGCATGCCTCGAATCCCTTCGACATCGAATCCGGGAAGCCCAAGGCCGCCCCCGCCAAGACCCCCAGCTACACCCAGGTGTTCGGCGACGCCTTGCTCGAGATCGCCCGCCAGGACAAGCGCGTCCTCGCCATCACGGGCGCCATGCCCGAAGGCTGCGGCGTGAACATCATGGCCAAGGAAATGCCCAACCGCGTGTACGACGTGGGCATTGCCGAGCAATACGCGGTGACCTTCGCCGCCGGCCTCGCCTGCGAGGGCATGAAGCCGGTGGTGGCCATCTATTCCACCTTCCTGCAACGCGCCATCGATCAGGTCATCCACGACGTGGCCATCCAGGAATTGAACGTGATCTTCGCCATCGACCGCGCCGGACTGGTGGGCCTCGACGGGCCGACCCATCATGGCGCCATGGACCTTTCCTACTTGGGGATGATCCCGGGCATGGTCATCATGGCCCCGTCGGACGAGAAGGAATTGCGCAACATGCTATGGACGGCCGTCCAATACGACGACGGCCCCGTCGCGTTGCGTTATCCGCGCGGCAGCGCCTTCAGGCCGGACGAAAAGCTTCCTTTCGAAAAGATCCCCCTCGGAAAGCCCAATACCCTTCAGGAAGGCGAGGACCTCCTGATCCTTGCTTTGGGCAATATGGTCGCTCCCGCCAAGAAGGCGGCGGAACTGTTGGCCAAGGACGGCGTGCACCCGACCGTGGTGGACGCGCGCTTCGCCAAGCCTCTCGACCGCGCCGTCTACGGCGAACTCCTTTCCCGCCATCGCCACGTATTGACCCTGGAGGACAACGTCCCCATGGGTGGATATGGCCAGGCGGTCGCCCTGCTCATGACCGAGCTGGGCATTACCGATCGCAATCTGCGGCATATCAGCCTGCCGGATGAATTCGTCACCCATGGCGAGATCCCGGTGCTGCACAAGATCCTGGGCATGGACGCCGACGGCATCCATAAGAAGGCCCTGGAAATGCTTGGGCAAACCTCCCTGCAACCCAAGACGCGGTAACAAATGTCCGACAAACCCAGCCATAACGGCGGAGCCGATGACTCCGACGGCGATTTCGACTTGTCGGGCTTTAAGCCCGGATCCTCCGATGCGGCCGCTGCCAAGCCGGCCAAGGCCCAAAAGCCCCCGCTTCGGGGGCCGCCCTCGTCCCAGGATGCGGCGACGCCCGCCGGCCCGAAGATCAAAGGCAGTTTCCCCAAGAGCGGCCCGCGCGCGGTCCGCTCGATAGGGGACGTACCCCGCGAAGGCGGATCGGATGCGAAGGGTCCGGGCGCCAAGGGTCCGCGTCCGGCCGGACGCGGTTTCCGTCCCGCGGATGTGCCTCCCAGCCGAGGCGCGGGCGTCCCCCGCGGCCCGCGCACGAATTCCCGCGACGCCGATGCGTCCCGATCCACGCGCCGTTTCGATGCCCCCGGCGGTTCCAAGTTCGCCCCGCGCGGCCAAGGCCCAGGCGGCTCGCGCCCCGAAGGCCAAGCTTCCGGCGGCCATTCCCCGCGCAACGAGTCCCGCGATTTCCGCCGTCCCGACGCACCGCGCGATCGCGCTCCCGGCGGCCCGAGCGCCGGCACCGGCCCTAGAGGTCCGGGCGCAGGAGCCGGAGGCTATAAAGGCCCGCGCGAGTTCGGACCGCGTACCGGCGAATACCAGAAGCGCGCCCCGGGCGCAGGTGGCCCCCAAAGCGGTGGCGGCCCCCGGGATGGGGGCTTCAGAGCCCCCCGCAGCTTTCCCCCCGCGGGACCGCGTACCATCGAACGGGTGGCCGGCAGCGGGGATCATAAGCCCGTGCATCCGGACATCAAGCCTGCTTTGCCGCTCAAGACCGATAAGGGGCGTTGGAAGGAAAGCCGCTTCCTGTTGGAGGGAGCCAAGAACATCGCCGATGCGTTGGCCATTTCTTCCGGCATCATCCAGGCCGCGTACATCACCGAGGAATTCGACGACAAGGATCTCGCCGCCCTTCTGAAGAAGAACCGCGTGCAGGTGATGCAGGTGACCGCCGAGGAATTGAAGGTCCTGAGCGATGCCGAGACGCCCCAGCCCATCATCGCGGTCGCCAATTTCGCGGCCTTGAAGCCGGACTGGGCCACCGCGCGTTACGTGACCTTATGCGACGCCGTGCAGGATCCCGGCAACGTGGGGGCCATCTTGCGGACATCGCTGGCCTTGGGGATGGACGCGGTGGTATTGGGTAAAGGCTGCTGCGACGCCTATAATCCCAAGGTGGTCCGTTCCTCGGTGGGCGCCTTGTTGCAACTGCCCTTCGAGACCGGCGAGGATCTGCAAAGCAAAATGGAATTCCTCCGCCAGAAGGGGTTCACCATCGTGGCGACCTCTTCGCATGCGCCGATTACCTTGGATCAAGCCAAGGTGCGCAAGAAGGTGGCCCTCATCATGGGCAACGAAGGCGCGGGCACGGGCGCGACCTACCTGGACATGGCCGATACGGTGGTGAAGATCCCCCTCAAGAACAAGGTGGAGTCCCTCAACGTCTCGGTGGCCCACGGTATCTTGTCTTACCAGCTCATGCACGGCCGCGCCTAGGCCGGGCGCCCCGGATGGCCTGAGCGCCCGATGGCGAAAACCAAACTCCCTCTCAGGCCGGCGTGGAATTCCCCCGTCGTCTTGTCCTTCGCCCTGGCGGCCTGCCTCATCATGGCGGCCGACAACCTGGCGCATGGGCGTTTCACCCCGACCTTCTTCGCGACCTATCCCGGTTTCCATTGGACCGATCCCCTGTTCTATTTCCGCCTGGTTTCCCACGTGCTGGGCCATAAGAACTGGGCCCATCTCACCGCCAATTTCTCCGTCATCCTGCTGATAGGGCCGCTCATCGAAGAGAAGTACGGATCGGGCCGGCTGCTGAAGATGATGTTGATTACCGCCCTGGTCACCGGCATCCTCAACGCGGCCTTTTTCTCGACCGGGCTTTTGGGGGCCAGCGGCCTGGCCTTCATGATGATCCTGCTTTCGTCCTTCACCAATCACCGGGACGGGGAACTCCCGCTCACCTTCGTCCTGGTGGTGTTGCTCTTCCTGGCCAAGGAAGTGGCCAACGCCTTCAATCACGACGACATCTCGCAATTCGCGCATATCATCGGCGGAATATGCGGCAGCCTTTTCGGTTTCCTGAAGGGAACGGGCCGCGGCGGGAAGGCGGCCGCCTGACGTCTGGAGGCGGGCCTAAACGGGCGAGAGGGTAAAGGGTTTAGGGTGAAGGGTATGAAATCCGCATTCACCTTAACCCTTTACCCTTAACCCTGTACCCTCTCATCTTCGACCTTCTTATCTTCCTCTTATGCCCCATTCCGTCGCCATCCTGGGGGCCTCCGACAAACCGGATCGCTACAGCAACATGCTGATCAAACGCTTGCGGGGCAAAGGGCATACCGTGTATCCCGTCAATCCCGCCTTGAAGGCCATCGAGGGCTTGCCCGTCTACCGGAACCTGGCTGAAATACCCGCCGGGGCCGATGTGCTTTCGATCTATATGAACGCCAAGCGCAGCTCCGAGATCGCCGATGCCATCGTAGCCAGCGGCATCCCCCGGGTGATCTTCAATCCCGGGGCGGAAAACCCCGGCTTGGCGGAACGCCTCTCCGCAGCCGGCGTGGAAGTCGAAGAAGCCTGCTCCCTGGTCCTGTCCGGCCTCGGGCAAATCTGATCCCGCTTCCGCGCTTTAGGCCCCCGCATTCCGGCGGCGGCAAACCCATTTAGCGGACCCATTCCCTGGCCCAACTTATGTAGATTTCCGCACGATCTGCGATGCCGCGGGCCATGAACCGCGGCGCGGCGGTCCCATGGGAGACTCTTGCTGGAGTGGTTGTCGGAAATCGATCGGGCGGACAAGCTGGTGCCCGATCTCGCCCTCTACGCTTTCAGCCTGCTTTCCTTCGCGTTCATCCCCGCGCATTTCGGCCGCAAGGTTTGGCTCCTGGTGGGCTGGTTCCTGGCCCTCAACCTCGCCTTTCTCCTGGGCATCTGGGACTATCTCGATTGGCAGGGGCCCACTTTTTTCATCGTCTGCGGGCAATTGCCCTGGATCCTTTTCGTCGCCGACCTGCTTTTCAAAGGCCGGCTCGCGCCCAAGGTCCTGGCCATACCCATGCGCGAGCTCCTGCTCTGGCAGATCACGCGCCTGATGGGCGTGCATTTCATCCTCGCCATCTACGGCGGCTTCGCGCCGGATGAATTCGGGCTGCAAGTCGGCTTCAGCGAAATCCTCACCGGGCTGGGCGCGTTAGGGCTGTACCTCGCCAATCGCCCCGATCGAGGATGGTACCGCACCTTGTTGATCTTCTGGAACACCTACGGCCTTACTTCGGTGCTCTCGGCCGAGTACAAGATTTTCCTGGCCAATCCGAAACTGCCATTTACGCGGTATTCCCGCGAAATCTTCCAATACATGATCTCCTACCCCCAAAATTGGGTTTATTGTTTCTGGTTCCCGATCGCCATCGGCATCCATGCGGCGGTCTTTTACAAAATGTACCAGGCCCGGAGCCGCGTGCAGGCGGCCTGAGGGCCCTTGGCCCGCATCCGGGCCGCAAGGAGTGAAAATGCGTTTCCCCATCCATCGGTTATTGCTTCCCATCGCCGCCGTCCTCGTGTTTTCGCTGTGCTCTTGCGATCTCTTCGGCGCTACCGGCGCCCTGCTCATTTCCGAGAACGACGAGTCGCGCCTGGGTTTTACCTTCGATTCCACCTTGTCGCAAACCGATTCGGGCAAAGCGGCCTACCCCATCTTCGCGCCCAAGAGCGCCGATAGCGCGCTGGCGCGGGATTACGTGGTGAACCTCGCCAACGAAATCCTCAATGCCATCCCCAAGGACGATAAGCCCGGCTACGCTTTCAAGTTCACCCTGGTCGACAAGAACATCATCAACGCCTTCGCGGTACCGGGGGGATACGTCTATATCTACACCGGCATCATCAAGAACATGAAGGACGAATCCGAGCTGGCCTGCGTGCTGGGCCACGAGATCACCCACGTGACGCACCATCATTACCGGGACGCCATGGCCAAGGAGGCGGGCCTTTCCTTATTGCTCCAGGCTTTGCTGGGCAATAACTCCGGCCAGTTGACCCAGTTGGTCGGGCAAACCCTCGGCCAGTTGGCGGTGCTCAAGGTGTCGCGCGACAACGAGTCGGAAGCGGATCATTACGGGACAGAATACGCGGGCAACGTGGGCCGCAATCCCCTGGGCGTCGCCAAATTCTTCGGCCGCATGCCCCCGGAAGGATTGGCGGCCATGGCATCCACCCATCCCGCCCCCGAGACGCGCGTGGCCGACGTGCAAGACGAGGTGCAAAGCTCGCCTTCCTTGAAGGCGCTGGCCGCCGATAGCGCGGTCACCAATTATACCAGCCGCTTCCTGCAGGCCACGGCGGTCCTGCGGAAGTGACCGAGAACCCGTCGCAGGCCGGGTTCTTGCCGGTTCCCCGGCCCCCGACGCTGATCGGCCTCGATTTCGACGGCGTGATCATGGATTCCATGGGCCTCAAGCTCGACTCTTACTGCTACGCCTTCGCCGGCGAGGGCTTCGCCCGCGAAGACGTCCGCCGCCTGCAATTGGCTTCGGCGGGCCTATCGCGCTTCAAGACCATTCCCTTCATGTACCAGTCCCTTACGGGCAAGCCGATGTCCGCCGAGGCGGCCGCCCGCGCCGTCGATCGCTTCCGGGAGCATGACGAGGCGAGCCGGGAGAAAATGCGCCTCATGGCAGGGGCGCGGGAATTCCTGGAAGCGGCCAGGGCCTGCGGCATTCCCATGATCATCGTCACGGGAACCCCCCAAGAGGTCATTGAACGGACCCTCGAGCATTTTTCCCTACGGGGATTTTTCGCCCAGGTGCACGGATCCCCGGGAAGCAAGCCCGAGCATTTGACCCGCTTGGCGAAGGAAGCCGGGGCCGACCCCGCCCGCTGCCTGTATGTCGGGGATGCGATCATGGATCAAGAGGCCGCGCAGTCGGCCGGCATGGCCTTCGCCGGCGTGGATAATGGGGATCATCCGTTCCGGGCCGAGGGCCTGTCCGTGGAAGTCCGCGGACTAGGGGAATTGATCCCCTTCCTCCAATTGCCGGAATGAATGGTCGCGCCCGGAAATCGGCGCGGAAAAGGAGTAGTCGGATCCGGACGCTGAAACCATATTACCGTTATGGCTGAATCCGGGCAGGGCCAGGCGGGATCTCCCCGCCCAAGGGATCGCAGGGATCGCAGGGATCGCAGGGAGCGCTTGGGAGGTATCCTCCTCATCGTTGCCTTGGCCGTCCTCTGCGAGGTGCTGCGCGCCACGCCTTTCCGCATTTCCAATCCTCCCGCCTTCTTCATTCCCGCCATCGTCTTCGCGGGCTTTCGCGGCGGCCTCTTCCCGGCGTTGGCCGGGGCCGCCGTGGCTTGGGGCTATATCGCCTACTTCTTCTCGGGGCCGGGCGTTCTCTACTACTCTCCGGAAAACCTGAACCGCGTTATCATCTGGTCCTTTTCGATGCCATTGACCGCTTGGATGGCGGGCGTATTGCACGAAAGGGCTTCCCGGGCCCTGGCGCAGGCGAAGTTGGCGGACCTGGAGCAAGAGCAAGCCAAGGAGCGGGTCCGCGCCGAAGAGGCGCTGCGCGAAAGCGAAGCCTTGCTCCGCACCTTCGTGGACCATGCGGCCGACGCGTTCTTCCTGCACGATACCGATGATTACGGGAGGATCCTGGACGTCAATCGCCAGACCTGCGAAAGCCTCGGGTATAGCCGGGAGGAATTGCTCGGGCATTACCCGAGGGAATTCGATGTGGGGCTTTCCCCGGAAGACGTCATCAAGATCGGGATGCGCGTGGCGGCGGGCGAGACGTTCGCCTTCGAGACCCGGCATCGCCGCAAGGACGGGACGGAATTCCCGGTAGAACTGCGCGTGCGGCCCTTCCAATATGGGGGAAAGCGATTGTCCGTCGCCCTCGGCCGGGATATCACCGAGCGCAAGCAGGCGGAGAAGGCGCTGAACGACAGCCATGACCTGCTGCGCGCCGTGGTGGAAGGCACTCCGGACGCCATCCTCGTCAAGGATGTGGAAGGCCGTTACCGGATGATCAACTCGGCCGGCGCCGGCGTCATGGGGAAGGCGGTGGAGGAGGTGATCGGCAAGGTGGACGGGGAGTTCATGGCGCAGGAAGCCGCCGCGGTCATCCGGGAGCGCGAACTCCACATCCTGGCCACCGGCGAAACGGAGACGTTCGAAGAAACCGTGGCCACCCCCGGAGGGCCGCGCATCTTCCTGACGACCAAGGGCATCTATCGCGATCGGCAAGGGAACGTGATCGGGTTGGTGGGCCTGGCGCGGGACGTCACCGATCTGAAGCGGCTGGAGGACCAGTTCCGCCAGGCCCAGAAGATGGAAGCCTTGGGGGGATTGGCCGGCGGCGTCGCGCATGACTTCAACAATTTGCTCATGATTATCACCGGGTACAGCGAATTGGTCTTCAATCGGCTCCGGCCGGAAGATCCCAGCCGCGTTCCCTTGGCCGAGATCCAGAAAGCGGGGGAAAGGGCCGTAGCCTTGACCCGGCAATTGCTGGCGTTCAGCCGCAAGCAGGTGCTCCAGCCCCAAGTAATCCGCCTCAACGTGCTGATCGAGGAACTCATCAGCCTCTTGAGGCGCTTGATCGGGGAGGATATCGAATTGACGCAAGCCTTGGATCCCCGCCTGGGCATGGCCAAGGTGGATCCGGGCCAATTCGAACAGGCGATTATAAACCTGGCGGTCAATGCCCGCGACGCCATGCCTAAAGGGGGAACGCTGTCCATAGCGACCCGCAACGTGCGTATCGGCCAGGCCGAAAAACGCCGGCATCCCGAGGCGCGGCCCGGGGAGTACGTGGTCGTGGAGGTTTCCGATACGGGGAACGGCATGGACGAGACGATTCTCGCGCGCATCTTCGAACCCTTCTTCACCACCAAGGAAGCGGGGAAAGGGACGGGCCTGGGCTTGGCGATGGTATATGGTTTCGTGAAGCAATCGGGCGGGCATATCGAAGTGGAAAGCTTTCCGGGCCTGGGGACGAACTTCCGGCTCTATCTTCCCCTTAGCGAGGAAACCGAACCGTCCCGCATTACCGTGCAGCAGGATTTCCGGACTCCCAGAGGGGACGAAACCATTTTGCTGGTCGAGGATGAAGAGGCCGTTCGGACCCTGGCGCGCCTGGTTTTGCAATCCTACGGATATAAAGTGCTGGAGGCCGCCGACGGGCAGGAAGGGCTCACCATCGCAAGGGAGTACCGCGGAACCATCCACGTGGTGGTGACCGATATGGTGATGCCGCGGATGAGCGGCCGCCAGCTGGCCGACCATCTCGCCAAGGAAAGGCCCAATCTGCCCATCCTGTTCATGTCGGGCTATACCGACGACGCATTGCTGCAGAGCGGCGCCAACGGCGCGGGGGAGGGATTCCTCCCGAAACCCATCAGCCCCTTGGCTTTAACCCGGAAGGTACGCCAGATTCTCGATGCCGGCATGGTGCCTCGGGAAGTTGCGTCCTTGCCTGGGCCGGCTTGAATAGCTTTTTTCCCCTGGAACAGTGCCCATGTCTTCTGGAACCGTCCACCCGGAAAGGCCGACTATGCTTCGCCTGCGAACCGCATCCGCCCTCCGCTATTCCGCCGCTTCCGTATCCTTGCTCCTCTTCGTCCAATGCGCCGGCTTCTTCGGGGGCATGGGGAAGATGCTGGTGTCGGAACAGGATGAGATGAAACTCGGCGCCGAATTCAACAAGACCCTGACCACCAACGATACCGCGAAGCGCGAGATGCCGATCTTCGTGCCCAAGAACCAGGCCCAAGCGGAGATGCAAACCTATATCATCGGATTGGCCAAGGAGATCGTGGACAGCTGGCCCGCCAGCCAGAAGCCCTCGTATCCCTTCACCTATACCCTGATCGATAAGGACGTGGAGAACGCTTTCGCCGTGCCGGGCGGATACGTTTACATCTATACCGGAATCCTGAAGAAGCTGAACGACGAGTCGGAACTGATGGGCGTGCTCGGACATGAGATCACCCACGTGATAAACCACCATTACAGCCGGCAATTGGCGGAGAACACCACCTTAGGCATCGCCTTGCAGACCGTGTTGGTGGCCTCCAACGCGGGACAAGGAAGCCAGATGGCCGCCGGGGCGGCCTTCCAATTGGCCGGCCTCAAGTTCTCGCGCAGCGATGAGACCGAGGCGGATAGGGGCGGGACCTTGGCATTGGGGAGGGTGCAACGCAATACCCTGGGGATCGCCAAGTACTTCGAACGGGCCAAGAGCATGGGCGTACCCCAATGGCTATCGGACCATCCCGGCAACGGCAACCGGGTGAAGGCGATCACCAAGATCGTCAACGGCGATCCGAAACTGAAGGCCCTGGCCGATCAAGGGGATGCCACCCGTTATGCCAGTCGCTTCAAGTCCCACGTATCGGCGCTGTAGCGCTGCCGATTCCGGCCGCTTCCTCCTCCGGATAGCGGCCGAACTCGTATCCTAGGGTCCGTCGTTTCGGCGTGAAGCCTGCCTCGCGGATGAACTTGCGCGCCGCCCCCAGGGTCTTGAGCCCGGACGAACGCAACACGTTTTCCTCAATCACGATGCTGTTGATGTCGTTGGCGCCCGAGTAGAGCGCCAGCTCGCCGAGTTCCTTCCCCATCCCGAGCACGCTCACCTCGATGTTGGGGATGTTGTCCAGGAACAACCGGGCCACGGCGATGAGGCGCAGGTATTCCCAGCCGCGCACGTGGCGTACCGTGAACTTCTTGGTCTGCGGCTGGAAAGCCCAGGCTATGAAGGCCAGGAAGCCGCCGGTGCGATCCTGCTGATCGCGGATGGCGGACAAATGCTCGGCGACGTCCTCCCGGGTTTCCACCGAGCCGAACACGATATTGCTCGATCCCTTGAGGCCCAGCTTATGGCATTCGCCCATCACCCGGCACCAGTCGGCCGCGCTCAGCTTCTTCGGCGAGAGGATCTCGCGCATGCGCGCGGTAAGGACTTCGGCCCCGGCTCCCGGAACCGAACCCAAGCCCGCTTCCTTCAGGATGACGAGCAGCTCGGGCAGAGGCAGATTCTCCTTCTGGGCCAGGCGCAGCAATTCGATCGGGGAGAATCCGCGGACGTGGACCCGGTATTTCCCGGAGAGCATGCGTAGCGCGTCCACGTAATAGCTGAGCGGGAGCTTGGGATTGACGCCGCCCTGCAGGAAGATGGTGTCTACGCCCAGCCCCAAGGCCTCTTCGGTCTTGGCCGCGATCTGCTCCAGCGTGAGGGTGTAGCCGCGATCGCTTTCGATCTCGTCCTTGAAGGAACAGAACGAGCAATCCACGTCGCAGAAGTTGGTGTAATTGACCACCCTGTATGCGGTATAGCTCACCGATCCCGGATCGTGCATGACCAGCCTCTTCCGGTGCCCGGCCGCGACGATGTCGGTCCAATCGTCCGAAGCGAGAAGGGCCAAGGCATCGCTTTGGCTTAGGCGGATGCCCGCAAGGGCCTTGTCGAGGATGGGTGCGATGGGAGCCATGGGAAGTCCTTACGTCTGATGCTTCGCTGCGGGTTTCAACCCCCGACGTGCCCGCTGTTTCCGCCGTGCCCGGAATGCGCCGTGCATCCCCGGCTCCATCCGCTCGTCCCGTCCGCGCAGATCTCCCGTTTCCAAATGGGGGCCTCGTGCTTGATGCGATCGATGATGTAGCGGGAAGCGCGATAGGCTTCGTCGCGATGGGCGGCGCTGACCGCGATGGCGATGGTGGGCTCGCCCAATTCGACGCGGCCCAGCCGATGCCATACGGCGGCTTTGGCGATGGGGAAGCTTTGATGGGCCGCTGCGACGATCTCCGCCAGGACGCGTTGCGCCATGGTCGGATGGGCTTCGTACTCCAGCGCGATGACGCCGGTTAGCCCTTCGGAGTGGTTGCGCACGGTCCCCTCGAAGACCAAGATAGCGCCGGCGGCCGGATCCGCCACTTGGGACCGCAAGGCCGGGATATCCAGGGGCTGCGGGGTGAGCCCGACGATCTTCGGGTCGGGAATGGTCGCGTCCATATTCTTGTCCGTCATCCGGCTCTCGTCCGTCATCCGCCGCTGATGGGGGAGATGATATCTACGCCGGAATCGAGTTCGGAACCTTGCCAAGACCGGCCCGCTTGGGCGTACGCGTCGCCCACGGCGATACGGCTGGCCAGGAACAAATCGCGTTGGCGCGGATGCAATGCGGCCAAGCGCTCCAGAAGGCCGCGCTCGTCCACGGGCGTTTCCACTTCCACCTCTTCCATGCCGGTTTTCAAGGCTTCACGCAATTGGGCGTAGTACCGGACACGCACGGACTTCATAGGTAAGAATTTACTAAAGGCATCCCCGGGTGATCCCAGCTTCGGTGGGGAGGTAGCCGCCGGTTTTTAACTTTGCCCCATGCCCAAAAGCCTCCCCATCCTGCCCGCCCAAGTGCGCAAACCCGGCGTCCTGGAAATCGGCCCCATCGCCTTGAACGCCTACCGCGCCACGCCCGCCGAGGAAACCGCGCGTTTCGGGCGCCTGGGGCTTATCCGCATGTACCGGGACATGATCCTCATCCGCGAATTCGAAACCATGTTACAGCGCATAAAAGTGCAAGGAGAATACGCAGGCATCGCTTGCGATCACAAAGGCCCTTGCCACCTTTCCATCGGGCAGGAGGCGGCGGCCGTGGGCATGGCCTGGGCCTTGGGGCCCGAGGATCTCATCTTCGGATCCCATCGCAGCCATGGCGAGATCCTCGCCAAAGGATTCTCCGCCATCGCCAAATTGCCGGAAGACCGTATCCTTCCCATGCTGGAGGCCTACGGCGGCGGTCGCACCTTGCGCGCCGTCGAAGGTATGCGAAGCGGCCACCCAGAATCCGCCACGGGCGGGCCGCGCGAGCTGGCGCTGGATTACCTGATCTTCGGGACCTTGGCGGAAATCCTCGGGCGCGACGCGGGTTTCAACCGGGGCTTGGGCGGATCGATGCATGCCTTCTTCCCGCCATTCGGGATCATGCCCAACAACGCCATCGTGGGTGGCAGCGCCGATATCGCGGCGGGGGCGGCCCTGCACAAGCGGGTGCAACGCAAGGGCGGCGTGGTGGTGGCCAACCTCGGGGACGCGGCGGCGGGTTGCGGGCCGGTATGGGAGGCGATGATGTTCGCCTCCATGGATCAATACCGGACCTTGTGGAGCCCGGCCTTGGGCGGCGCCCCGCCCGTGCTCTTCAACTTCATGAACAATTTTTATGGTATGGGAGGGCAGACCTTCGGCGAGACCATGGGCTTCGGGGTGCTGGCCCGCATCGGCGCGGGGGTGAACCCGGAAAACCTGCATGCCGAACGGGTGGACGGTTACCATCCCCTGGCGCTGGCCGACGCCTTCGAACGCAAGATCAAGATCCTGAAGGAAGGCCGGGGGCCGGCCCTGCTGGATACCATCACCTATCGCATTTCCGGGCATTCCCCTTCGGATGCCTCTTCCTATCGCGATCGGCACGAGGTGGAACGCTGGCAGCAGGCCGATTCCATCGCCGCCTTCGGACGGTACCTGGCGGAGAACGGGCATTGCGGGCCGGGCGATCTGGAAGCCTTGCGCATGGATGCCGAAGCCCGCATGGCGCGCGCCCTTTCCCACTGCGCCTCCCCGCAACGGACCCCGCGCCTTCCCGCGGAGGCCATCGGGGGATTGATGTTCTCTTACGGGACCGCCGAACGGACGGGCGAGGGCGAAGCCGACATCCGCATCGAGCCCGATCGCAATCCGCGCCTTTTGGCCCTGCGCGATAAGGGCCGCGCCCACCTGACTTATTCCGACGCCCTCTTCGAGGCCATGCTGCACCGCTTCCGCGTGGACCCGGGCATGATCGCCTTCGGCGAGGAGAACCGCGACTGGGGCGGGGCGTTCGGTGTCTACCGCGGGCTCACCGAGTGCCTGCCCTACCATCGCCTTTTCAATACCTCCATTTCCGAAGGCGCCATCGTCGGGGCCGCCGTGGGCTACGCGCTTTCGGGCGGGCGCGCGGTGGCCGAAATCATGTACTGCGATTTCTTGGGCCGCGCCGGCGACGAGGTCTTCAACCAAGCGGCCAAGTGGCAAGCCATGTCCGGCGGGGCCCTGCGCTTGCCCTTGGTGCTCAGGGTCTCCGTAGGATCCAAATACGGCGCCCAGCACTCGCAGGATTGGACTTCGCTGGCCGCGCATATCCCGGGCCTGCGGGTGTTCTTCCCGGCCACGCCCTACGATGCCAAAGGCATGCTCAACCTGGCCCTGCGCGGCACCGATCCCGTCGTCTTCTTCGAAAGCCAAAGGCTATACGCCGAGACCGAACGCTTCGCGCCCGGAGGCGTTCCGGAAGGGTATTACGAGATCGAACTCGGCATGCCCGCCGTGCGCCGCTCCGGCAAGGATCTTACCCTCATCACCTTGGGAGCCACGCTCTACCGGGCTCTGGAGGCCGCCGAGGAGTTGGAACGCGACTACGGGATCGCCGCCGAGGTCATCGATGCGCGCTTCCTCAACCCCCTCGATTACGGCCCCATCCTGGATTCAGTGCGCAAGACGGGCGCGGCGGTGCTGGCCTCGGATGCTTGCGAACGCGGGTCCTTCCTGCATACCATGGCCGCGCGCATCTCCGGGGCCGCCTTCGATGATCTCGACGCCCCGGTGGCCACCGTCGGGGCGCGCAATTGGATTACGCCCGCCGCCGAGATGGAAAACGATTTCTTCCCGCAGAAGGATTGGATCCTGGACGCCATCCACGAGAACGTGCGGCGATTGCCCGGCCGCATCCCGCGTACCCGCCAAGCGAATTCCGATCTCCTGGAGCGGGATCGCATCGGGATCTAACCGCCCGGCTTTCCCGGGCTTGCGCCTCTCCCGGGGGTAGCCGCCAAGGGACGGATTTACCATATTTTCCCGCCTTTAGGCATGCGCCCGCGCGTTCGTTCCGTCCTCCGCCAGCCGCCTCGAAACGAGCGCGGGCAGGCTGGGAAGGGTTGACAGGGGTTAACCTAGGAGTTAACCTATATGCCCGTTACACGGACGTTCTCCGAGGCGAGAAGGAGGCCTTGATGGCAAAAGCGAAGAAGAGCAAGAGCGCAGGCAAGCCCGCGAAGAAGACGTCCGCCAAAGGCGGAACCGGCGCCGCCGGCGACACCCGCGTCGGGGAAATGCTGCGTAAGGCCCGGGAATCCGTCGGGGTTTCCCAGGAAGAGTTGGCGGGCCGTCTCAAGACCAAGCGCACCGCCATCTCCCGCATCGAAAACCATGCGGACGATATCAAGCTCTCCACCTTGGAACGGGTGGCCCAGGCCCTCGGCAAGGAATTGAAAGTCAAGATCCAGTAAGCCGGACGGGGATTGACGGCGCTTTTCCGCGCCGGCGCAAGACCCCGCTTGCGGCTCCATCCGACAATTGGGATAATCCCACGGATGAGCACTCACGCCCGCCTTCCCAGCTTAGTCCTCTTGCTCCTGGCCCTCGGCGCCGGGAGCGCTTCCGCCGAACGCAAGCCCGTGGCCTTGGGTCTCTTGGGCGGCGTCACCAGCACCTCTTACTACGGCAAGGACGTCCGGGATTTCGATTTCGAAATCTGGCCCACCGTGGGATTCTCCCTGGCTTTCCATCTGCCCGCGTTCCTGGGCGTCGAAACCGACTTGCTCTACGTGGGCAAAAGCGGCTCCACCCGCAGGAACGTCTACGATTCCACCTTGGGGTCCGATCGGAAGCTGGTCAGCACCTTCAAGCTGCACGCCTTGGAAATCCCCTTCATGATCAAGGTGACCGCCCCGACCGGAACCGAGGTCCAGCCGATCTTCTTCGGCGGGCCCTCCTTCGCATGGTTCTTTTCGCGGAAATCCTATTCGGATTATATCGACGTCGCCGACGGCATAGTCGTTCCCCAGGAAGAACAGCCCATCGTGCTCCCGGAGAACCTTACCCCGTACGAATGGAGCTTATGCGTGGGGGCGGGCGTGGAATGGGGCTTGGGATCGTTCCAGCTGCGGGTCAACTTCGGGCAGAAGAGCCTGGACAAGACCGACGCGGTGGACTTGCGCACCGCCAACCTGGCCCTCATGGCCGGCTTTATCTTCTAAAGTCCCGGATACATTTCAGAGGCCTGGATTCATTTCCGGAACCATCCCGACAGGGACAAGCCGGATAGCATCAGCCCGACCAAAAGGAATCCGGCTCCCAGGCCCAATTTCATCCATACCCGGAACAGGCCGTCGTGTTTCTTTTCGATGATGGATTCCTTGGGGGCCGCGGGGTCGAAGTATACGGTGACCGGGGCTCCCGGCGCATATCCCTTCAAGCGTTCCTCCCAATACGCCTTGGGCCTGGGCTCCTCCTCGAAGGAAAGGCGCCATCCCCAAATGCTCTGGCCGGCGACGGAATAATCGTACAGCACGTCGGGGTACCAATCCTCCCCGGATGCGAGGGTATCTTTACGGACGTTGACGCGGAGGAATTTCCCGGAAGCGGGGGACAGGCGATCGAGATGGACGAGCGTGTCGATGCGGCGCCAATCCTGGCGCGCCGATTTGAAGCCGAGCCAACAGACCAGGATGCCGCACAGGAAAGCCAGAACCCGGACTCCTTGGGGCACTCCCCCCGCGTGTTCGGTTTCCGGTTGGCGCGCGGGATCAATTTTCATAATCACACTCCCGGCCTCGGCGAGTCCGAGATGCTACAATATACTCCAAGCCGCGGCGGGCTCCAAAAACGGGGCCGGCGGGGCGAGTGAATGGACTCCTCCAGTACATCGCGGCGCGAAGGCACAGGAAGAATGATCAAGCCCGCGGAGGGGCCGGGGCAAGCGGACGGTCCGGCGACCGGGGAAGCGTCGATGTTACCCCCTGCGCGCGGCGGCGCGTCGCGGCACATCCCCTTCGGCGATCCCTTTTCGGCTATCCCCGCCTTGCTGAAGCGCCGCTTCGTCCGGCGCATCCTGCTTTACCTGATCGCGATGGCCATCCTGGCCGGGGCGGCGGCGATCGCGTTCGCCAGCTACGAGATCTCGACCTCGCATTTCCAGGCCCGCTATTTCGCCGGCCTCGCGCGCGGGCTGTGGTACGCGCCCGGGCCGGGCGCCACCGACAAGATCCGTTTCCCCGACAAGGGCCCCACCGACGAGCGTCGCGGCTATACGGACATCCCCGGGTTCACGGCGAACCTGCGCGCGCAAGGCTACCAGGTGGAAAGCCAGGCCCGCTTCTCCTCGTTGATGCTTAAGCTCGCCGAGAAGGGGATTAATCCGACCTATCCCGAAAAGACCCAGGCCGGGCTGGCGTTGCTCGATAATCGCGGGCAGTCGATGTTCAAGGTCAACTATCCCTTGAAGATCTATCCCGCCTTCGACTCCATCCCGGATCCGATCGTCAAGACCCTGCTTTTCATCGAGAACAAATCCTTGCTCGATTCGGCATGGCCCGAGCGCAATCCCTCCGTCGAATGGGGCCGCATGGCGAAGGCGGCGGTGGAACTGGCGCGGCAGAAGCTGGGCCACCCGGGCAACGTGGCGGGCGGCAGCACCTTGGCCACGCAATTGGAGAAGTACATGCATTCCGAAGAAGGCCGCACCCTGGGCCCCAAGGAGAAATGGCGGCAGATGCTCTCCGCCAGCTTGCGCGCGTACCAAGGCGGAGCGAACACCCTGGATGCGCGCAAACGGATCCTGCTCGAATACGTGAACACCGTACCCTTGGCAGCGCTCCCCGGTTACGGCGAAGTCAACGGCCTCTCCGACGGGCTTTTGGCCTGGTACGGGGCCTCCCTCGATTCCATCAACCGCATGATGCGTTCGCCCGGGAGCCATGGCGCCGGAAAGAACGGGATAGATACGGGCGTGGACATGGAAGCCTTGGGCAAAGGCTACCGCCAAGTCCTTAACCTGTTCATCGCCCATCGCCGCCCTACCTCCTATCTGTTGCAGCACCGGGACGCGCTCAAGTCCATCAGCGAGAACTACCTGCGCATCCTGGGGCGGGATGGGGTGATCAGCCCGCAATTGCGCGACGCCGCCCTGCGTTCCGACCCGGAGCTTATGCGCCGCGCGGCGGCCTTCTTTCCCGCCGCCTTCGTCGAACGCAAGCACGTCAACTCGGTGCGCAACACCTTGCTCACCCAGCTGGGCCTTCCCCGGCTTTACGATCTCGATCGCCTCGACCTCACCGTGGGCACCACCTTGGACGGCCGGGCGCAGAAGTCGGTGGTGCGGACCTTGAGGCGCTTGGCCGATCCGGATTTCGTCGACTCGGTAGGCTTGCATTCCTTCCGCTTGCTGGAGAAAGGGGATCCCGCCAAGGTGGTCTACAGCTTCACCCTCTACGAAACCGTGGAGGGACGCAACCTGCTGCGCGTGCAAGCCGACAACTACGAGCAACCGCTCAACATCAACGAGGGCATCAAGCTCGATCTGGGATCCACCGCCAAGCTGCGTACCCTGGTGAACTACCTGGAGATCATGACCGATTTGCGGGCGAGCCTTTTAGGCAAGGACCGCCAGACCCTGAAGGACCTGGAGGCTTCCGGTCCCGATCCGCTCACGCGTTGGGCCGCAGGTTACCTGGCCGACGAGGCGGCCGGGATCACCCCCAAGCCGGACAGCGCCAAAGCGAAAGCAGAAGTCGCCAGGGTTAAGGCCGAAGGGGACAAAGCGAAAACAGGGACCGTCGCGGCGAAAACGCAGTCTGCTAAAGCCCTCATGCCCAAGTCGGACGAAGGCCTGATGGCCATGCTCGATGCTTCGCTGGAGCGCAAGTTCTCGGGAGCCACCAACGAGAAGTTCTTCACCGGCGGGGGCGTCCACTCTTTCGTCAACTTCGAGGCCAACGAGGGCGGGATCCAATCCATCAAGACGGCCTTCCGCCACTCCGTCAACCTGGTCTTCATCCGGCTGATGCGGGAGATCGTCCAATACTATCAGGCGCAGCTCCCCATCTCGCGCGCGACCTTGCTGGATTCCAATTCTACCGAGCAACGCCAGTCCTATCTCGCGAAGTTCGCGGAACAGGAGGGGCAGGTGTTCCTCGGGCGCTTCTATCGCAAGTACCGCGGACTCGATCCCGCCCAGGTCACCGAGGCTTTCTTCCACGGCTTCCGCCCGGTGCCGCGACGCTTGGCCGCCGCCTATCTGTATCTCGATCCCAAAGCCGACACCTCCGCTTTCGCGGACTTCATGCGCGGGCAATTGGGGGATTCCCTCTATCCCCAAAAGTCCCTGTCCCAGCTTTACCGGCAACACCAGGATGAGGATCTCAACCTGGCCGATCTCGGCTACGTGGCCGGCGTGCATCCCCTGGAACTCTGGCTGGTAGGCTACCTGCGCGCGCATCCCGGCGCCGCTTGGAGCCAGGTCAAGGAAGCCAGCCGCGACCAAATCCAGGAGACCTACCAGTGGCTCTTCAAGACCCGCCACAAGCAGGCCCAGGACCTGCGCATCCGCGGCATCATGGAAGTGGAAGCCTTCCTGGAAATCCACCGCGCCTGGCAACGCCTGGGTTACCCCTTCGGATCCTTGGTGCCCTCCTACGCAACCGCCATCGGAAGCTCGGCCGATCGACCCAACTCCCTGGCCGAACTCGTCGGCATCATCCTCAACGATGGGGTGAAATACCCTTCCGAACTGATCGATCGGCTCCGCTTCGCGGAAGGCACGCCTTACGAAACCATCTTCTCCCGGGCCGACGCCGCGCCCAAACGCCTTTTGGCCCCCGAGATTTGCCGCACCCTCATGCCTTGCCTCTTAGACATCGTCGAGAAGGGCACGGCCGCGCGCGGCTACAAGGCCTTCCCGCTTCCGGGCGGAGGCTACATCCCGTTGGGCGGCAAGACGGGCACGGGCGACGACCGCTTCGAGACCTTCGGCAAGGGCGGTCAGCTCATCGAATCCCGGGCGGTGAACCGCACGGCCACCTTCGTCTTCTTCCTGGGCGATCGTTTCTTCGGCACCCTTACCGCCCACGTGCACGGGCAGGAGGCGGACAAGTACGGGTTCACGAGCGCCCTTCCGGTCAGCATCCTGCGGCTGATGGCCCCCGACCTGATGCCCTTGCTGGCGCCTCGCGAACAGCATGGCCGACCGGAGGACTTCCCCCTGGCCGCCGATGAAACCGGGCCCCGCCGGTTGCCCGCCCCCATGACCGTGCCCCGGCGCCCGGCCGTCGACGCGGCTACGCTCTCGAAAATGCTATTGGGGCCGGCGGTTCCGGACACCAATCAGGCGCGTTCCCCCAATGCGTGGGAATGACCCGATCTCTCCGCCCATCCCCGGATAATTAACTTTACCTCGTTACGATGCCGCAGGGGACGCCTCCCGCCGGGGAGGGGACCGATGGCACGCGATTCATTTCAACTCGAGGCCTTACATGAAGCCGAGCCTTTCCGGGATCACCTACTTCCTACTTCTTTCAGCCGCCGCCTTCGCCGCGGCCCCTTCCGCGCCCTCTGCCGCCGCCTCCCATCCGGCCGGATTGGATCAGAAAAAGATCCATTCCGATTACAACGACGGGAATTTCGAGAAGGTGACCGCCACCCTGGAAGGGTTCATGGCCGCCCATAAGACCTATAGCTTCGAGGACAGCGTGTTCATCGCCAAGCATCTGGCCGTCGTGTACACCGCCAATCCAGAGACGCGGGAAAAGGGCAAGTACTACATGTACCGGCTGCTCGCCTTGTTGCCTTCGGCCAAGCTGGTGGATATGTACGTGAGCGATGAGATCGATCGCATCTTCGAAAAGGTGCGGGAGGAATTCATGTCGCGCCAGCAATCCTTCGGCGTGGATACCGCGAAGGTGAGCGTACCCGCGAAATCGCCGTCGCGGGAAGGGCGCGAAGCCGCCTCCGGGCCCGTGCCGGCCGGCCCCGCGGCCCCAGCGGGGCGGGAGGAAGGCAACAGCCATAAGACCACATATTTAGTGGTCGGAGGCACGGCCGTGGTGGCTTTGGGCATCGCCGCTTACTTCGTTTTCAGCGCGAACCCGAAGAACACAGATAAGACTTATGTGGTGCCGTAAGGCAGTCCGGAGGTTACTGCCCGCAGTCGCTTTAGGTCTCTTCGTATGGGCTTGCCGTATGACCGGGGAAGAGCAGGCCTTCCTCGACGTACGCGCGGATTCCACCTGGACGGCATTCGATCAGGTAGCCGTGGTTCTGACCGAGAAAAACGGCACCCCTATCGATACCTTGTTCAAGGGAAAGTTGACCTCCCCCTCGCAGTTACGGAAGTTGCCCGCGCCAGGCTATGACGGCCGACAGGTGCAAATCGTATTGATCGGCTTCAAGGATGGAAAACCGGCCAAGACCGAAACCCGGAATTATGACGGGCGCAGCCAATCCGAGACCGGGCCCAACCTGGTGGTGGTCATCCCCGTCGATACGGGATCCGGCGGCGATTCCTCGCTCGATCTCAAGCCCGACACTCTCCGCATTTACCTAGGCGGCCCCGCCGTCCCCCTCGCCCCGAGCGGATCATTCTGGACGGGTAAAACCATAACCTGGTCGAGTGCGAATGAGAAAATCGCGACCGTGAACGGGGGCTTCGTGACCGCCATCGGCCCCGGTAGTTGTTTCATCCGGGCCGGGAGCGGCAATTCCAAAGACTCGAGTCGCGTGACCGTGGTACGGGATTCACCCATTCTGGATCCGGGAGGGGATACCGCCGTTTCGATCGGCGCCATCGTCAGCTTCGCGGTGAAAGTGCGCCAGGAATTCGGCGGCATATCCGCCTTCAAATGGAGCTTAGACGGCGATAGCGCATGGGACGATTCCGCCTCGGGAATGCCTTCCCAGGCCAGCGTTTTGATCACGCCCCCGCGGACCTTCGGCCAGGCCGGGACCCTATCGCTTCGGTTCCTGGTGCGCGACGGCGAAGGCAATGAGACCATCGCGACCCGAGCGCTTTCGATCTCGAGCCAAATACCCAAGATTACGGCCTTTCCCGGGGACTCCTCGATTACGGTAGGGGATTCGCTTTCCTTCGCGGCCAAGGCGGAAGTCAACGCCGGTTCCCTCAAGCAGTACGCTTGGGACTTCGGTGACGCATCCCCCGCCTCGGCGGGAACCCTATCGGGCATCGCGGCGACCATCGCCGGCGGCCACCGCTTCGGCAAGGAGGGGGCATTCAAGGTCGTCCTGACGGTGGAGAATGATGCCGGAGTACGGATTTCAGCTTCGCTCATGATAAGCGTCGCCCCCACCGTGACCCAGTCCTCGCCTCCTGTCATCTTGGCGTTCACCCCTTCCGACACGGATATCTCCATTAACGATTCCGTTTCTTTCGCGGCTACGGTAACGGGATCCGCCCCTCTCGATTCCTACAGTTGGGATTTCGACGGAGACGGATCGCCCGACCTGGTCGGGACCCTATCCGGGACGAACGCCGCCTTGAAGGCGGGAAAGCGTTTCCTACCGGCGGCCAGCAATACGGTCACCTTGAAGGTGACGGACAAGGCGGGAAAAGTCCAGACCAAACAAGTGACCGTCCTAGTGGAAGCCGATCCTCCCAAGGCGGACGCAGGCAAGGATACCGCCGTTGACGCGGGCGCCCTGGTTTATCTCCACGGCAAAGCGTCGGATAGGCTAGGAAAAGTGGTCAAAACGGAGTGGAAGATCGGCTCGGGGAACTATAGCGTAGCCCCGCCGGAGACATCGCTCGTCGCCTCCCTGGCGGGCCAGGTAGAGGTGCCTTGTTCCTTCCGGGTTACCGACGATGACGGGCAAAAGGATTCCGATGTAGTGATCGTGAGCGTAAGGGCATCCACGGACGCGACCCTCAAAGGCCTTACCCTTTCGACCGGGACCTTGGCGCCGGAGTTTTCCCCGACCGTGACGGCGTATACCGCTTCGGTACCGGAGAATCTATCCATGATCACGGTGAACGCCGTTCCCAATTCCCCCGGCACCAGCTACACCGTGAACGGGGTCCCAGCTGGGTCGTCCCCGGGCATCCCCCTGCATCTGGGGCAGAACATCGTCACGATCCTCGTCACGGGGCAAGATAATTCCCGGAAAAGCTATCGGGTTACGGTTACGCGACTGGATCAAACGCCTCCCGGAATACCGGTGATGTCCAATCCGACGATATTCAAGTCCCCCACGCCAACTTGGGTCTGGACTTCGGGCGGCGACGGGAGCGGGACCTTCCGCTACAAATTAGACGATTCCATCCTCACCTCCGGGGCCGTTACCGCCAAGGTTTTGAGTTTCACGTCCCCGGCTTTGGCCGATGGGTACCATACGCTCTACGTGCAGGAAGAGGATTCCGTGGGGAACTGGTCCGAAACGGCTTACTTCAAGATCGCAGTGACCGTGGGTCCGATCTCCTGGTACAAATTCGATGGGAACTTCAAGGATTCGGGTCCCAATGCCAATGATGGGACGGGTTCGGGTACCCTGACCTTCGTCGCCGATCATACCGGCGCGGCCAGCAAGGCCGTGAGTTTCGCTTCCGGGAACGGCCAGATCACCATGGGAGACGCTTCCATTCTGACGGGGAATTCCGTTACGGTTTCCGCTTGGATTTATCTCGCGTCGTCCGCTTCGACCGATACGCGCTATTTCGTCTATTCGGGCGGGGTGAATTTCGCTTCGGAGGGTTCCGCGATTTATTTCGCCGTCAGTACGACCAATACCAATAGCGCGTGGTGTACCGTCAACGTGGGGGAATGGACCCAGATCACCGGAACATATGATGGAAGCGACATCAAGATTTATAAGAATGGGGTCTTACAGTCCACTACTCCGCAACCCGGCACGGTTACCGGGAACCTGAGCCAGATGTACCTGGGTTACTTCAATTCCGTTTTCTGGGATGGGAGGCTGGATGACTTACGCTACTATAATCGGGTCCTTTCCCAGACCGAGATCACGGCCGTAGCCAATGGCAGCATGTAATCGGGAATGGGAATGATTACCTTCTCGGTCATGTCTCCATTCCGGTTCACGCTCCCCGTATTGTTGACGGCGTTCGCCCTCCATTGCGCCGCCAAATCCCCGGAAGAATTCGTCGGCTCCGGCGCAAAGACTGCGGCTTCCGCCTCCGATACTTCTAAACCCGCTTCGGCAGGACACGCCAAAGCCCCGTCTATGCCGCGAACCGCGTCCGCCAAGGCCCCCAAGCCCGCAATCGATACCGCTCGCGTCCATGGCCTCTACCTGGATGGCGATTTCGACCAGGCCATCCGCCTGCTGGATACGGCTTTGAAAGGCCGCAAGCCCTTGAGCCATGCCGATAGCGTTTTCTCCTTCAAGCACTTGGGCGTCATGTACGCCGCCACTCCGGCCACGCGGGAGAAGGGCCGCTACTACATGTTGCAACTCATCTCCATCGAGCCCACCGCGCGCATACTCGACATGTACGCCAGCGACATGATCTACCTCATCTTCCGCAACGTGCAGGAAGAGTACGAGAACAAACACAGCAAGATGGCGGCGGCCGCGCCTGCCGATACCGCTCCCGCGCCCCAGGCCGCGGCCCATAAGGATTCGCTGCCCGCTCCCGCCCCCGTCGCCACCGTATCCAAGCCTTCGAATCCGCGCACCTTGTACTGGGTGGCCGGCGGAGCCGCCGTCGCCGCCGGCGCCGCGGGCCTCCTCTTCATCCTCCTCGACAACCCGGAACCGAAGAAACGCAACATCGTTCTTTCGGAGTGATCCAAGCCCGGATGGGATACGTCCCGTCCGGCGCCGGAAAGTCAAGACCGGCGCGCGCCCGGCCGTTTGGGAATCGTGGGCATGATTGCCCGAATCCGCGCGGAAACGACGCGCCAACATTCCGGAACCGGGGCGAACCAGCGATTGCCGACGATGGGGTCCCGGGTTATGATAGGAAGTCCGAAGGGAGGCTTCCTGAAGCGGTTTTTCCTCACCGTAGTCGATGGCGCCCCGATCGATCGCAAGGTCGAGGTGTTCTCGTCCGTGACCGTGGGGCGCAGCCATGGCAACGACCTGGCTTTCACCGGCGAGGAGTACGGCATCGTTTCCGCCCGGCACGCCCTGGTGGCCCTCAAAGGCGCATCCTTGTGGCTGCGGGATTTGGACAGCACCAACGGTACCTTCGTAGGCAAAACCCGCGTGACCGAGCGGGAGCTGTTGGGCGGCGAGATCATCATGCTGGGCCACGACGGGCCGGCCATGCGCGTGGAGGTGATGGACATCCCCGAGGAGCGCTCCGGCTCGGAAACCCTGCTGGCCAAGGGCCGCGAAACCACCACCATGCTGGCCCCGGAGCTGGGCCTTTTCGCCCGCAAGTCCCGCCGCGACGGGAATCGCAGCCTGATCCTGGAGATGGCCAAGCGATTGCGCAGCAGCAACAGCCCGCAGGAAGTGATGCAGGGCCTTTTGCGCGATCCCGAGCGGCTGGCGCGGCTGCTGCAAGGGGGCGTGATGCCTGAGCGCGTGGCCGATTGGCTGGGAGGCATCGGCTCGCGTTTCGCGCGTTCGCGCCGGCGCATCCTATGGATCGGAGGCGCCTTCGGCGGGATCGCCATGGTCGGGATATCCGTGCTGGGCTGGCAGAATTTCAGCTATCGGCAGAAGATCAGGAGGCAGGGGGATTTGCTTTCCCAGATCCACGAGTTGGAGAAGGGCTTGGATGCGCCGGCGGCGGCGGGGGAGGATTCGCCGGAACGGGCGCGGGCCGTGCACCAATTGCTGGCGGCGGAAAAACAGCTTTTCCAACTGCGCGAGAAACTGAAGCTCCCCGATCGCGCGCCCACCTATCAAGACCCCTTGGGGGCGGACGTGCATCAAGTGCTGGAGGAGCTCGGCAAAAAGGCCTTCATCGTACCCGAGAGCTTCATCAAGACGGTGCAAGGCCAGATCGACTACTTCATCGCGCCCGGGAACCGCGCCACCCTCGCGCGCTGCTTCGCGCGCAAGCCGCGCTACGAGGCGCTCATCCGCCAGGAGCTGAAGAAAAGGAACCTGCCCTACGACTTCCTTTACATCGCCATGCAGGAGAGCCTATTGGACTCCGCCGCGCGGAGCGGCAACGATGCGCGGGGCCTTTGGCAGCTGGTGCCGGAAACCGCCCGCGATTTCGATCTGAAGGTGCCGGAGGATTGGAAAGCGGCGCCGGCCGCCCTCGACGAACGGACCCGGCCGCGGGCCGCCACGCGCGCGGCGGCCGATTACCTGCATACACTGTATTCCGATTTCGGGGACGCCCCCCTGGCCATGGCCGCCTACAACGCGGGCGCCACCAAGATGCGCAAGACCTTGCGCCGGATCGAGGATCCCATAAATGACCGCGATTTCTGGTACATCTACCGCATGGGATACATGTCGGCGGAGACGCGGGAATACGTGCCTAAGATCATCGCCATGATCCTGATCGACCGGAACCGGGAGAAGTACGGCTTCCCTCCGGAAGCGAAGAGGATGGAAGCGAAAGCCCCGGAGGCGAAGGCCGCGGAGGCGAAAACGCCGGAAGCGAAGCATCCGAACGCGAAGAAACCCGCGCCGAAGCGGGCTACTTCCGCCCCCAAGACGCGCGTCTAATACCCGCGTTATGGAATGCGTCGTATTGCTCCACGGCCTGGCCCGCACGGACAAATCCATGTCCGTCATGCAGGCCCGGCTGGAACGGGAAGGCTTTCTGGTCGTCAATCACGGCTATCCTTCCCGGAAGTACCCCATCGAAGAACTCGCGAACCGGTTCCTGCCCTTGGCCCTCGCGCAATGCGCCCGGTCCTCGCTGCCATCGGAATGCGGGAAGATCCATTTCGTCACCCACTCCTTGGGCGGCATCCTCGTCCGCCAATATCTGAACGACCATCGGCTCCCGAAGTTGGGCCGGGTAGTTATGCTGGGGCCGCCCAATCACGGGAGCCAGGTAGTCGACAAGCTGGCCTGGGCGCCGGGCTTCAGCTGGTACAACGGTCCGGCAGGTATGCAATTGGGGACATCGGAGACCGGCATCCCCGCCCGACTAGGTCCCGCCGATTTCGAAGTCGGGGTCATCGCCGGGACCCGGTCCATCAATCTCTTCCTATCCCTGTTCCTGCCCAACCCGAACGATGGCAAGGTTTCCGTAGAGAACACCAAGCTGGCGGGCATGCAGGACCATATCCAAATCCCGGTCTCGCACCCGTTCCTGATGCGCGATCCGAAAGCCATCGGATATACGGTGAATTTCCTAAAGACGGGTTCTTTCCGGTAGCGGATGGGAGCGTGCTGACGAGGATAAGGCGGGTACTTACATTGGATGATCTATGCCCAACCATTTCGCCCTCCGCACGGCTCCCGTTTTCGCGCTTCTGATCGCTTTCGCGCCCGCGCGTGCCAAGGACCACCCGGAATGGAAGTCCGAAAAGGATTTCCGCGATGCGGCTCCGATGGTCCACCGCCAGGCTTTATGGTTGGAAGCCAATCCCGACGCGAAAACCTGGGGGGACAGCCTGAAAACCGTCCTCACCTGGGCCCATGACGTTCCGTACGCCAACCTGGGCACCGCCAAGGTTTTCGAAAAGGAAATCCAGAACCTGCCCAAGGATCCGGTGGCGGGCCGCATCGCCAGCATGATGCGGGTGGGTTTCGCGGAGGACGCGACCGAGCCGGAATTCCGGAAGGCCACGGAATTCGGGCAGGCGAAGGCGGGGGTAACCTGCATGATACGTTATTACGAGAACGTCAAGCAGGCCAAGCCGGATTATTCGATCCCAATGATAGAACGGTTGGCCGGGCTCATGCATTCGGATGCGCTGGACGAATACATCCAAGCCAAGCTGCGCAAGTAACGCCCGGCGCGGCGCCCTTAGAGAACGGGCCTGGAAAAATCGTAGCGGAAGATGTTTTTCTTGACGTACGCATCCGCCAGAGCGGGATCGGCCGATTTGGACGCCTGGCCCTTGAAGGTTTCCACGAAGCCCGGCGGGACCTTCGCCCTTCCCAGGGCATGCAAGAACTCACCGTAGCCGGCATAGGTATTTCCGACCACGTTGTCCTTCAGGTTCCGGAATACCTCGGGGGGAATCCGATCGGTGGGGGGCACCGGAATGCTTTGCGCCATGGCCGTGTGCAAGGGCTTTAATCGCACCTCTTCCGCTTCGACTTCATCCACCGCCGACTGGGATAGGGTATAACGCATAGGGAAATCGGAAGCCTGTTCGGCGAGCGATCGCTTTACCGCATCCTCGGACAAATCGCATCCCAGGGGGAAGGCGTCATAGGTCGTCCCGGCCGCTGATCCATCCGAGCGACGCTTGATCCCGAACTCATGTTCCCAAGCGGTGCCGAAGACGGTCTTGCTCATATTCTTCCAGGAGATTTTGGTCCCCGGAGGAGCCGCGTCCCAAGCGGCGTTGAAGCCCGCCGCTTGGGACGCCTCGTCGGGTTGGACCACCGCGGTTTGCATCGGGAGTCCCGCGGAATGCTGGTTGCGCAGGATCAAGCCGGAGAACCGCTTATTGAACGCCGCTTCGCTACCCGAATATCGCCTCCAGGCCAAGAGCAGGGCGACCTCGGCATAGGTCGCGCAGTCCAGGGTCCATTTCTCCAGGTTATCGAAAAGGGCGCCCACGGCCGCGTAGGGGGCCGTGATCGGGGAGAACGCGACGCTGTGGCCCCTGGTTACGTCGTTCAGATTCTGGGACCAATTATCCTGGTCGAAGTGGGTGAACTTTTCCGCCGGGGATCCGAAGGTGGGCTTCGAGCCGCCTTCGATTTTCCGCTGGAGGGCGGTGAGGGTGGCCAAGACATCGTCCGGCCAGTTCCGCGCCTTGGGCGTCAAGGTCCCATCGCAGCAGGCGTTCTTCAGGGAGCCTGGGGCCGCGGCGACGGGGGCTTTCGCGGCCGGCCCTTTCATGCCCTCATCGTAGTAGCCGACCGCCTTGGTAAGGTCGTCGCCGGAAAGCTCGTCGTCCAATTCGGCCCTGAGGGTCGGTTCATCGGGGTAGGTTTTATGGTACAGCGCATCGACCTCGCGCATGTTGCCTTGGTCGCGCGCCTGTTTCAGGGCGGCGAACACCCCGTCCTCGTCGGTTCCCCCGAGCCCCAGGAACCCGGGATCGTTGAACGCATCGTACAGCCGTTTCACCAAGGTGGCGGCATCCGCGCTACCGGCCATAATCAGCAGCTCCCATCTCTGACTTATCCCGCCTTTTCATCCAAGCCGCATCCGCCGCCCGACGTTTTCATGCGAGTCCATCGGGCGCGACGCCCGCAATGGTCAGGTAGTTGTTCGTGACGCCCAAATTCGCTTCGCTCTTCATCATGGCCTGGATGGCCTTGTTGACCGGGTCGTCGTAGTGGTAAATCATCACGTTAGCGCAGGTGGTTAGCCAGATGCAGGCTTGCTTTTGGCGATCAACAGCGCTCAGGCCCTGCATATAGCCCAAATCCTCAAACGCGGTGTACCAGGCCGAATAATCCACGATCTTGTTCCAGAAAGCGCCAACCGCGGGTACGTGCGGGCCCTTGGCACCGGATATGTCCTTCGCCACATGCCAGCCTTCGTGCCGCGCCGCGAGCTCGTTGATGAAGCGGTAGCGGGTACCCTCTCCGTCGGTGGACCCGGCCAAGGCCGGATCGACGAAGTTGGTCGCATTGATGCCCCCGCCTATTCCGTCGATTAGCACGCGGTTGCGGAAATGGTTGATTTCATGCCCGAACACCGCCGCCAGGCGGGTCCTGGCCGTTGAAAACCCCGACTCCCGCGCGACGCTGGAGTTCGAGTTGCTGATAAGCGCATAGCCACGGCGTCGCGGATCGTTCTGCAATCCGAAATAGTAGGCGTTCGCCGTGATGTCCCCGGATTTCAGGTAGGTGGTCTTCAAAGTTTCGTATTCGTCTACCGGGAGCTTGTCCTTCAATACGGTGAGCGATTTCCCGGCGCTGACCACGGCGATCAGGTTCCCGCCCTTCATCTCGGAATGGGTGAAGTGCGCTACCTGATGGGCATGCGATCCATCCGGGAACCGGGAGAGATCCTTGAGCAATTCCCCGAAGTCGTAATCCAAGCGATCCCCGAACTCCATCATGAAATTGGGGGTCTCCAGTTCGGTGACCATGCGCGCATCGAAGAGGACGGGCAAGGCGTCGCTGGGCTTCTTGGGATCCTTCGGCAGGGAGGCGATGGAGCCGCAGTAGGTCTTGGGGCTCGTCCAAACGCCCGCGGCGGGCTTGTTCCCCACGGTCGGGACCGGCCCGTACAGCGGCTTGGAGACCGAAACGTAATAATCGCCGACCTTGAGGAAGGTGGCCTTGAAGTTGCCGTTCCCGTCGGTCAATCCCGTCGCGGCCACCTTGCCGGTCGCGAATTCCGTGAGCGTGACCTTGGCATCGGGAATCGGATCCTGCGGAACGCCGTCGAGGAACTCGCGCACCCACACCCGGATCGAGGTGACCGTGGTCGGGCCAGGAGCCGCCGTGATCTTGGTCTTGGTCGTCATCCGAATACTCCTCAGGCCTGTCCCTGATTCGACGCCGCGTGCCCGTCCGGAGGCATGTCGCCGCCGTCATGCCATGCCGTCATGTCCGACAGGACCTTCTCGTCCTGCACGTTGGGCGGATAACCGAAATCATTGCGGAAGTCGGCGATCTGCTCCTCGCGCGTCGATCCCAGATAGCCCAGGTTGGCCAGCATCAACGGGACGCCGGCATCCCCGTCGCCGATGCGGAGATGGATCTTGTTGCGGTACGATTCACCCTGCTTCCCGTTGGGATCCTCCCAGGCCAGATCGATCCACTCCAGGGTATCCGGAACGGTAAACTCCGCCCATCCTTCCCCGTCGGCGGTGCCGTTGCGGGTCGCGCCGTCCGCGCCTTCGCCGCTCCAGGCCGTATTCGGGATCGGGTTGCCATGCGGGTCGGTAAGGCGGATGGAATATCCGACCGGGTCCCCTTTGCCCGGGCTGGCGGGCGCGCCGGAATCGTCCGCCTCGGGCTGGCCGGGATAGGTGCCGCCTTCATGCCAATCCATGAGGGCATCGCGAATGTCGTTGATCTCGCCCGTGGGTTCCAAGCCGAAATGCGTCTGGTAGGCCATGACTTGATCCGCCAAGGTCGCTCCCGTATAGCCGAGATGGGTGAGGCGCTTTACGCAGGCCTCATCGTCGGCGGAACGGACGCCCACATCGAAGGTATTGCTCCAGGGGAAGCGATCCCCCGGGTCCCCGGATTCGGCATCCGCGCTTTCCCACTCCAGTGAGAGGGTGGCGAGGCTGTGATCCTCGATCGGGATCTCGGCGATGCCGTATTCGTCGCAGGTATACACGGTATCCGGCGCATCGGCGATCCGGCACTTCGCGTACGGGAGCGGATCCTTGAACGGATCGGTGAGGCGTATCCGGTAACTGCAGGCGAGATAGGCCATCGCCCCGGGCACTTCGCCATCCCAACCGAATCCGCGCGCGAACATCTTATACCCCTCAGGCCTGGAACCGTTTTTGGGAATTGCGGAGATCGCCGTAGGCGACCTCGGCGAACATGGCATGCGACTTGCCGCTCGCGTCGATCACGTCCAAGGAATAGGTCTGATCCATGGGCGCATCCTCGAAAAGCACATCCACCGTCTTTTCCGCCTTCTCGTCGAATTCGCTGATGCGCTTCCGGCCCTCGAACGATCCATCATCGGATCGCAGATACAGGCTCTCGTTATTCGCCTGCGCCTTTTCCGGGGTCAAATCTATCCGGATGCGGATAGGCCCCTTCTCGAACTTAGTATCCCCGAAGCTGGCGTTGGCATCCAGCACGACATGGGGTTCCATGGCCATATCCACCACCGCCCCTTTGAAAGACACCGCCACTTCCGCCAGGGCCCCCGCTACGCCGGCCAAGGAGGCCGCTACCTTGCCTACCGCCCCCAGGGCCCCGCTCGCCAACCCGCTTACCGCCGCCTTCGCCGTCGCGGCGGCTCCCGATACCGCCCCGCCTACCGCCGCAGCGGCACCCGCTGCCGCGCCGCCCACCGCGCCGGCCACGTCCACCTTGGGGACGTCGATCTTAGGCGCTTCCACCTTTACGTTCAATCCGAATCCCATGCGCCCTTCCTTAAGCCCCGTTGGACGACTTGACGTGCCCGGGCACCGTCTTGGCCGTCGGGTACTTGAGTTTCGAGATCCCGATCTTATAACCGTTCTTCGAGGAGGCCAGGGTGTACTCGCCTTTCACCAGCCCGGTGAAAGAGACGAAGCCATGGGCATCGCAGGTCGAGCTGCCGCCGGTAGGGCCTTTCAGTTCGACTTCGGCGAACGGCACGGGTTGTTTCTTGGCGTCGATGATTTGGACGTGGATGCCGTGGTTCTCGAAATCGTCGGTGTCTTCGACCTTCTCGAGCCAATGCGGGTAAGCGCCCGACGAGGAGGACGTCGTCGCCGCGGGGCGGGGATCGATCTCCTTCTCGAAAAAGAAAGCCTCCAATCTCCGTTCGTCGGCTTCCACGCCGGAAGCGCCGGCAATATCCTTGCAATGCCCATCCACCCCGTGGGCTATCGGCGTTACGGAATCGGCCAGGGTGGTGCCCCTCAAATCCATATAAGCTGCCCGCGGCCGTGCCCGAGTAATAGGGTTTGCCTCCCGCGGGAAGGGCGGAGAGCATCAATTGCATTTCCCGTGTGCCCCAGCGCGACCTGGGCTTCTTGTCCGGGCCGAATTGGTTGAGCCAAAGGCTGGGCATGGACTTGAGATAGGCCGCCAGCATTTGGGCGCGCTCGAAAGCGATCTCCGAACCGGCCATATCCTCGTCTCCGCCGGCATGGCCGACCAGCAGGACCTGGGCCTGCGGAAAGGCCTGGTGCTTGGCGATGATTTTCTTGATCCCCGGCAGGGCCTGGGGGAGCAGGAAGCTTTTATTGGCGTCGAAGATCATTCCCATCAAGCGCACGCGATGGGCGACGTCCTTGGGCCCGCCCACCGGCAAAGGGCCCGATTGGAGTTCGGCGCTGTCGCGGTGCTTGGCCCGGAAAACGTAATTGCAGTTTTCCAGGCTCTTCCCTTTGGCGTCCTTGTAATTCGGGGTCCAGAGCGTGGTATCGGCCTTGGCTTTGCCGCCATCGAGAAACCCGTCCATGGAGGCGATTTTCTCCAGTTCCCCGTTCGGGAGCAAGGCATGCACCGTGAAGCCCACCCGGGTAAGGTGGCTGCTTTCCGGCGGCAACTCCCCTTCCACCGAAAAGCCCATCTTCTGGTTGAAGACTCCGCGTTCCGCGTCCCAGACCGGATTGAAGAGCCGCACGGCGGACTTCTTGACGGGCTCTTCCGGCGGGGGCTCGACCGGGGCCGTATCCAGGAGCCTATCCTCCAGGGAAGATTCCTCCTCCAAGGGTTTATAGGAACGCCCTGCGCCGCCGCTCTTGAATTTCTTGAGCGCCTCGTCCAACGATCGCAACTGCGCTCCGCCCGTCCCGGTGCGCAACGCATCGAACTTGCTTCGGAAGGATTCGCGGTCTTTGTCGATCAAGGCGCGCTCCGAGGGAAAGGCTTCGTAGGGCCGGAAACCGTTCCCGGAGGGGGCGGCGGTTCGGGCGATTCTACCTGCAAACTATTAATCCGGACTATTGATGGCACTGGGATTCGGCCAGGGGCGGTTATCTGGGAGGCCAAGCGGGGCGGGGCCTGGAGGGAATTCGCCCCTCCGAAAAATTCTTGATACAAACCATGGCGTTCAGGCTTCCAATACCGAATAGGCTTTACCGCAGTCTTCTTGGTCATGGCTTGGCTCTTGGGGCGGCATCAGACTCTGATTGAGGAATCTATATAGCCGGACACAAAAGGGATGTGACGGCCATCAACATCCTATCAGGGAGAACCAGGGGTGGATGGGGATTTCGCCAGGACCCTACGGGCGGGCCAAGCCATGGGTAGCCATTCCCTCAGTCTGTCTTGATCCTCGAGACGTGCCTTTGGGATGGCGGGTCCTCGCCATGGATGAAGGCATCGAGGAAAGCGGCTACGGTCACGACTTGATCCACGGGCGGGAACCCCTTGCACCAGATTTGCGCGCCTTTCCTATCCCGGCAATGAATCCGGATTGCCCTTACCCGGGGCCCCCTTCCTCCTACCGTATGGACTTCGAAAGGATCCGGGAGCAACTCCAATGTCCTTTCCAAGGACCCGCGGCGAAGCCGAATCTCACGGGAGCCTCGGACGAAAACGAGGATGGGGGTTATCTCGCGGGGGACGAACTTAAGGGTCAAGAGGCCGGCGGTAAACACGGCGAACGCTCCGAATTGGAACTCCCTGTCCTTGGAGATGCAGAAAACCAGGACCGCAAGGAAAATGGCGAAGACCGCGAAAGCCCGGATATAGGACTTGAGCCTGATGTCGGTCGCCCGGATCTCAAGCCGGTTTCCGTCCATGGATTCGATGGGAAGGGTGTCGTCGAAATCGAATCCGGTTCCCTCCGGCTTCATCGCCTGGCCAGCATCCACGCCACGACGCCGATGTAATAGATCACGAAGACCAAGGCCATGCCTTTGCGCCGGGAGCCGCTTCCGGCGGAAGCGGACCCGCCCTGTAACATGTAAGATACCCCTTGGGCGAAAACCCCCGAGCCTAGCAGGAAATTGGCGAAGAGGGGGCTGCCCGGCGAGTACCCCCGCTTGAGGCAAGCGATGCCGAGGACGAAGGCGCCGGTCACGATGAGCAATAGGCCCAGGTATTTCTTTTGCATGGACTCCGGCTTTCAGCGGACTTGAAGGACGGTGCGGAAGCTTCCCCGATCGTCCGGGTCGCTGTATTGCCGGTTCCTGACCCTCCTGGTTATGCTGCCAGGAACGTTCAATTCCGGGCCCCGCATAACGGCAAGATCGGATCGGGCCGTGAATATGCCGGGCTCAGGTACACCGGCTTCCATTAACGCGATACCCCGGGTGCGGGTATCGTCATGTCCATACGGGTTTTCGCGAATGGACGTCGCGTAATAATTCTCATCGTACCCGTCGTTTACCCATTCTTTGAAATTGTCCAGGAGATCATGAACGCCCCAGGAATCGGGCCGCCCGTAGGCCGCGGGGTGCAATGAAGAGTCGTTGTCGGCGGGGCGATCCGTATCCCCCCCGGAGGCTTCCGCGTATTCATACTCCGCTTCGGTGGGTAGACGATACCCGTTTGCGGTCATGTCCACGGCCAACCCGGTGAGGATGGAGTCCTTGATCACGAGCTCTTTGGAATATCTCCTCTCGACTATCTTGCACCCGGAGAAGCTGTAGACGGGCTTCAGGCCGTCCCGCCGGCTTTTGGCGTTCGCGAAAAGGATGGCCTGATACCAGCTTGGCAACACGGGATATGCGCCACCATGGCGATCTCCGGGAGGCTTGCCTAGGAGGGCGTTCCAGTCCGCCTCGGTTACTTCCGCCGTATCCATGAAGAAATCCCCGACTACGACGGAATGGCTCGGCAATTGATGGGAGATCCCTACGCTCATCCCCGAATCGGCGATATGCTTCGCCTCGGCGAGGGAATCATAGGGCCCGTCGAGGCCTCCCATCCGAAAGGTTCCGCCTTTGATCAAGCGCATGCCCTTGGGAGGATGGGCCATGACGGAATCCCGGTTGGGCTTCCATTTTGGGGCGGGCGGCATCGGCAGGGTTACCTCCTGCTTTCGGCAGGCGCAGAGGGTGAGGATCATGAGGATAACGATTGCACCCGAGACGGAACGAATCATTATCTTCTCCAGGGCGGAAGGTATCCGCAGCTTCCGTTTTGGACTAGTGGCTCTGAGGGTAAAAGCGTCTTGCCATCGCCGTTCAAATCCAGTTGCGCCACCAAGTCATATTTGTATTTGCCGTTATTGGCGCGGAAGCTCGCCTGCGGATCGTCCAACTTCCAGCGCTTGAAGAATTTCCGGCCGCCCTCTTCCCCTTCATGCTCCGGCTTGGCTTCCACCGTCTGCGTTTCCGGGATCAATATCTCCTTTTCCTTGCGGGAGAAGTAGATGTCTTCCTCGAAGAGCATGGTGACGTCCTTCGCTTCCAGGCGAACCTTGAAGCGCGATTTCCCGTCCAGGAACATTCCCGCCTCGACGCAAAGGACCAGATAATATTGGTATTCCGTAAAGGATCCGTTCTCGCCGATCGACTCGGAGAGGATTTCGCCGGGCGCCACGTAGCAATCGATTTTGAACTTGGCCAGGATCTCGTGCAAGCGGTAGATCTGCTTGCCCAAATCCCCTTTTCCCGATTGGCGGTTGCCCCGCTTGCCCCAGCAGGAATTTTTGGCCCACTCCTCCAGATCCGACTCGGTGAAGAGGTAAACCAAGGCCGTGCCCGCGATCAAAAGCAATCCCCCGATCAGCAACCATGGAAATGCCGCCATTCCCAAGAAGGCGCTGCCTTCGCCGAGAAATTCCAAAACGCCCCCTACGCCGAGCGCGACGGAAGAAAGCGCCGTCAAGGCGAAACCGGCCGCAAGACCGTAGTGCCCCTTCCCCAAATTCAGGATCGCCTTCCGGGTATTCAGGACGACGTCGATCAGGACCCCGATTACCCCAAGGATCAATCCGGCCAGTTCCGCGCCGAGCTTTTTTATGGTTTGCTTAAGCAAGCCGCACAGGGCCTGGATGCTGTCGGATATGGCGCTGGCGATTTCACCGGCGCCCCAAAGCTTGTCCGAAGAATTCCGGGCGTTCCCGAATTCGCATAAGCAATGCAGCAGGTTCCCGATTTCGAGGGACAGCAGAAGCCATTTGCTGATCTTT